>JAGVGV010000186.1 GCA_020056895.1 Deltaproteobacteria bacterium | reverse complement strand
AGCCGGTGGATCCTGGTTGCATTTAAAAATACTTGTATTTTTATTAAGCAATGTGATATACAGTTGTGCCATAATTAATGTTGATCGCGCCCAAGGGAGAAGGAGGATAAAGGATGCAAGCGGTGTTGAGCTCGATGTGGACCCGGCGACTGGCCCTGTTTTTGGCCGTGCTGATGGGGGTTTTGGGCATGGCGCCTCAGTCCGAGGCCGCCTTTGTTTCGTCCACCCAGACCGCGGCGGACCGGACTCGGGACATGGACGTGGTCCAAAAGGCTTTGGAAAGCAAGCTGGTGGCGGAACGCCTGAAGGACCTGGGATACGGGCAGGACGAAATCCAGCTCCGTTTGGCCCAGCTTTCGGACCAGGAAATCCATCAACTGGCTTCGGACATCGACGCGGTGGCGCCGGCCGGTGACGGTTTGGGGATTCTGGTCACCGTACTGGTAATCGTAATCTTGCTGCTGGTCATTCTCAAACTGACCTAGTGCGGGTGATCTCCTTGAAAACGGGAAAAATGCGCCTGGTGCGGGCGGCGTGGTGGGCCCGGCACGTGGCTCTGGTATTGGTGGCTCTGACCCTGGCGCTCGGTTTGGCTCATCCGGCCATGGCGGGCTTCGTGCCTTCCGGCGTCAGCGCCGCCGACCGGGCTCAGGACCTCGAAGTAATGCGGAGAACCCTGGAAAACCGGGTGGTGGCCGAACGGCTTTCGGCTCTGGGGTATTCCAACCATGAAATCCAGCAACGAGTGGCCGCCTTGAGCGACGACGAACTGCACCGGCTGGCGTCCCGAGTGGATTCCATGGCGCCGGGCGGCAGCGGTTTGGAAGCCGTGGCCATCATCCTGGTGGTCGTGATCCTGGTGCTGGTGATTTTGCGGCTTTTGGGCAAGCGTGTGGAAGTCGATTCCGCCTTCTGATTCCCAGAACTCCAACCGCCGCCCGGTCTCGTTCCGGCGGCGGATGGCGGTTTTGGGGCTGATTGTACTGATCGGGGCGGCGTCCTGCTCGCTGGCGAGGGGGACTCCGCCCGATTTCATCCCGCCGTCTTCCACCGTCGTTCTTTCAGGCGTTCCCTTTTACCCGGACGATCAGCATCAGTGCGGCCCGGCTTCCTTGGCCGGGCTGCTGAATTTTTACGGCGCCGGGGTAACGGTGGACGAGATCGGCCGCGAAATCTACCGGCCGGGGCTCAAAGGATCGGTCTCCCTGGACCTCGTGCTGTATGCCCGAAACCGTGGGTTTACCGCCGAATGGTTCCAGGGCCGGGTTCGGGACCTGACCGCGTCGGTGGACGCCGGCCAGCCGCTCCTGGTCATGGTGGATTACGGCCTGGGCCCGGTGCGGCAAGGGCATTATATGATCGTGGTGGGGTACCGGCCCGAAGGCTTGGTGGCCCATTCGGGCGAGGACCCGGCCCAGACCTTTGGCTGGGCCAATTTTCTGGCCTATTGGGAGCGGACGGGCCGCTGGACCATGAAGGTGGCCAGGCGCTGACCGCGAGCCAGGGACGAATCGGACGGGGCGACTCCGAACCCGTTTGCACTTTACGAATCATTCCTATATCCTGACCCGCCATGAACCTCCAAGGTGATGACCGCGTCTGTTTCGTGGGCGATTCGTTCGTCCAGGGGACCTGGGACCCCGAATGCCGGGGGTGGGTGGGCCGAGTCGCGGCCGTCGCCCGCTCGCGAGGGTACAACATCACGGCCTATAATCTGGGCGTTCGGAAAGACACCAGCCGGGATATTCTGGGCCGGTGGGAAGCGGAATGCCAGGCCCGGTTCCGCTGGGAAGGGACGGCTCGGGTGGTCTTTTCCTTCGGCGCCAACGACATGACCGAAGAATCGGGGCGGCTCCGGGCGCCCATGGATGAAAGCGTGGCGAACTTCAAGGCCATTCTGTCGGCCGCGAAGACCCGGTACCCGGTTCTGACCCTGGGGCCTCTCCCGGTCGGCGACGACGACCAGGACAGGAGAATCCTGGCCCTTTGCGCCCGATATCAGTCGGTGGCGAAGGACCTGGACGTCCCGTACTTGCCGCTGGCCTCGTTTTTCGTACATCACCCGGGATGGCGAGCGGAAACATCCGCCAATGACGGCAGCCACCCGGGATCGGCGGGGTATGGACTCCTCGCGGATAGGGTTCTGGAATGGGAGGAATGGTGGTTTGGGGGAAGAGGTTGAAAAGGCTCCCAAACATTTGAACCCATCCCCCAAAAGCACTTCGGCCCAGGATGCGTGGGGGGAGGCCTCAAGTCCATCCCTGGAACACGCCCCCTTTCCCGCCGGTTTCCCCTCGGGCGATATGGATTAACATTCGCGTGTAAAGGTGGTCGCACGCTTTCGACCTCGCCAGGGGACCATTCAATTTTCATGCAAAATTAACATATTAGAGAAACATGCCCGGACGCCTTCGCCCGCCGGGACCGATCCCCGCCGGTTCCCATTTCTACCAAGTCCACCTAATTTCAAAATTATATCCAATGGTTATGCTTGTTCCATCATGGTTCCAGGAAATAAACGGAAAGAAATATATCAAAATAGATATAATTCGCTTGACGCGAAGCTGGATTGTAGCCATATTGTGATTACATCGAGGTGGGAATCCAGCTGTGGCCGGACGAGGCCCGCTTCGATCAAGACCCCGGACCATACCCTCGATCGAGGACCGCGGCCGGTTCGGGCGCGGCGGCGGGAAGGAACCTATGAGATACGCGGAGACCGGTTATCATTTGGAAATCGATTTGGCCAACGGGAATATCGAGCGGGTGGAGACCGACCCCAGGTCCATCGAGCTGTTTCTGGGGGGCCTGGGCACCAGCGTCAAGCAGCTCTGGGACCGGGTTCCGCCGGAAACCAAGTCCTTCGATCCGGGCAACCTGCTGATTTTCGCCGCCGGTCTGCTCTGCGGCACGCCCGCTTATAGCTGCAACCGAACCATCGTCAGCACCGTTTCACCCCAAAACGATCTGTTGGCCTATCCGATGATGGGCGGGTTCTGGGCGGCTGAATTAAAATATGCCGGTTTTGACAAGGTGATCCTCCGCAACAAGTCCCCCCAACTCGTGTACATCTGGATTCACAACCATCAGGTGGAAATCCGGGACGCCTCGCATTTGCGGGGCAAGGGCGCCTTGGAAACCCAGGACCTGATCCGGCGGGAACTGAATCAGCCGAACGCCCAAGTGGCCGCCATCGGTCTGGCCGGTGAAAACCGGGTTTTTACGGCCTCCATCGAACAAGGCCGGTCCAGTGCCAGCCGCCTTGGGGGAGGCGCGGTCATGGGCGACAAGGGGGTCAAGGCCATTGCCGTTCGCGGCGCCCGGGACCTCAACCTGGCCCGGGGCGCCGAGTTTATGGACCACATGAACGAGATCACGAAATACATCAAGTTCCGTAACGAATCCCCTCTGCCCGGGGTGATGACCATTTTATCCGGGATCGGTTCGCCTCAGGAGATGAAGCATACCGACGAAAAGTGGCACACGGAAAACTTCGCCTGGGGCAACGCCCGCAACCGAAGAAAAGGGTTCTGGACCGACGAGATCGACAAAATGTGGACCAAAACCCAAGGGAGCGCCATCAAGCGGTTGATCAGCTGCTTCAACTGCCCCCAGCAGTGCGGCGCCTTGATCGCCTACAAGGATGTGCCCCGGTACATGATGAAATGCTTCTCGAAGCTGACCTACGCCATGGCGGCCTACGTGGACGACCTTGATTTTTCGTTCAAAATCGTTCAGCGGGCCCAGGAGTACGGCGTGGACGGTTTTTCGACGCCGCAAATCCTGGCCTTCGCCGTGGAACTTCTGGAAGCGGGCATTCTGACGGACAAGGATTTCGAAGGCTGTCCGCCCGACAATCAGGGCCGTTTTTTTTGGCTTTTGGACCGGATGGTCCGCCGGGAAGGGATTGGCGACGTTCTGGCCGACGGCACGTACTACGCGGCCCAAAGAATCGGCAACGGCGCGGACCGGTTCGCCCACAACACCATCAAGAAGCACGAGCAGCTTCCGCTCAAACTGGGGATGCTGGATCCGCTTTATTACATCATGTATTCGACGAACGAGAAGATCAGCATCACTCAGATCGAGGGCAACTGGCCCCAGGCGCCGTTTCCCACTCGGGAGGAAAGAGAAGCCTTTGTGGCGGATTGGCCGCAACTCCCCGACGCGAAGTTCAAGCAATACCTGTTGGACTGGGAGCCGCGGGGCGAAAAGTCCAACCCCTATTTTCCCACGCCGGAAATGTGCTGCGAAATCGTTGATTGGATGGAGATCGTCCACAATGTCGACGACGCCCTGGGGTTCTGCGCCGGCATGGGATCGTTCTGCCTCAAGCCGCCCTACCATATCCACAATTATCCCAAATTGATTTCCGCGGCCACGGGCGTGGACATTGACGAGGATGGGCTGAGAAAGATCGTCCGCCGGAGCCGGAACCTGCACCGGGCTTTCAACATCCGCAGGGGCATGAGGCGGGCCGATGAAAAGCCGCCGGACGACCATTGGAAACGGCGGTTTCCGGAACACGAGGAACTGCTCATGGATACCTATTACAAATACAAGGGCTGGAACCATGACGGCATCCCGACCAAGGAGCACCTCCAGGAACTGGATTTGGGGTATGTCGCCGAAGACCTGGAAAAAAGGGGCATTTATAAGAATGGCCAAGATTAGGAAAAAAATCAAAACGGTCAGGATCAAGGCCGATCTGTGCAACGGCTGCCGGGCCTGCGAGGTGATCTGCTCGGCGTACCACGCCTCCCCGCGGTACAGCAGCATCAACCCGGCCCGGTCCCGCATCCGGATCATCCGATACCCGCTCCAGGATATCTGGGTCCCGGTGTTCGCCGGCGAGTATGCCTTCGCCGAATGCATGGGCCGGGACAAATACGTGATCGACGGTAAGGAATACGAGGAGTGCGCCTTCTGCCGGGCCGTCTGCCCCTCCCGGGACGTTTTCAAGGAACCCGATTCCGGCCTGCCCCTGAGGTGCGACATGTGCGAAGGCGAGGATACGCCGTTGTGCGTTCAGCATTGCCTCAACCAGGTTTTGATTATGGAAGAACGGGAAGAGGACGTCGAGGAACAGGAATACCCGGAGGATCTCGAGGTCGGGGTGGATTCCCTGGCCGACAAATACGGGATGGATCGGCTGTTGGAAGTGATCGCCCGGAAATCGATGAAAAGCTAATTGCTATTCCCGGTATGTTTATCGCCCCCCCAATGGTTCTCCGGAAGGGGCGGTTCGCCATATCAAGTGCATTCAAACGGTGAGGGTTAAAGAACGTGGAAAAAGAGCATTGCTTGCGGGTGGGCATGGGAATCCAGGATCGTCTTTTCGGAGACGTGATGGTCGTTGGCGGCGGCGTCAGCGGCATTCAGGCTTCGCTCGATCTGGCCGCGGCCGGGTTCAAAGTGT
>JAGVGV010000472.1 GCA_020056895.1 Deltaproteobacteria bacterium | reverse complement strand
TGGATGTCGACACCGCCCAGATCAGCCAGGTGATCCACAATCTGGTCCTCAACGCCGCGCAGGCCATGCCCGAGGGCGGGACCATCGAGATCGGCGCGGCCAACCGGATCGTGACCGGCGACGAAAACTCAGCTCCGGCGCCTCCCGGCCGATGGGTGGCGCTCGATGTCCGGGACGAAGGCGAGGGCGTTCCCGAAGCGCTTCAGGCCAATATTTTCGATCCGTACTTCACCACCAAGGACCGGGGCACGGGCTTGGGGCTTTCCACCAGCTATGCCATCGTTAAAAACCATGGCGGCCGGATTGAACTGGAATCCCAAGCGGGCCGGGGCGCCTGTTTCCGAGTCTGGCTTCCGGCGGCGCAAGGAGCTGAAAAAGCATCGGCCGTCACCGCCGACCATCTGGTCCACGGCCATGGACGTATTCTGGTGATGGACGACGAGGAAGCCATTCTGGAAGTCACCCGCGAAGCCCTGGACATCCTGGGATACCAGGCCGATGTGGCCAAGGAAGGGGCCGAAGCCATCGAGCGGTACGTGGCCGCCATGGAATCCGGACAGCGGTACGACGTGGTCATCATGGACCTGACCATCCCGGGCGGTCTGGGCGGCCGGGAAGTCATCCGGGCTCTTCTGGATATTGACCCTCAGATCCGGGCCATCGTGTCGTCCGGCTATTTTCAAGACCCCATCATGGCCGATTACGCCGCCTTCGGCTTCAAGGGCGTGCTGCCCAAACCCTTCCGGCTGGAAGAACTGGGCCGGGCCTTGAACAGGGTTCTGACCTCTCCGGATTCGCCCGCCGCCTGACGACTCGCCGCTGAAATAACCCGCCGGCCGCCCCTTTACGGCCGGAGACGAACGGAGTACACTTTGTCATCATGGAAAAATGGGAGGGTCCCCCTGGCGGGACCGCCAACCATCCTCCATCCCCAATAACGGGAAAGAGGAGGCGTTGCCTATGGAATCGCGCTCCGTCACCGTCCTTTTGATCCTGGTCTTGGGGCTCATGGCTTCGCTGGCCTGGGCCAATGGACCGGGATCGGACGCCGAAGAACCCGCCGGTCCGGCCGGTCCGCCCGCCGCCGATACGACCTCTCCCCCGCCCACCGAATTCGAAAAAAAAGAACTGGACCTTATTCTCGCCATTGTTGAACTTCAGATCGACAAGAAATGGGACGATGCCCATCCCCTGGCCGAACAGCTCCTGAAGCTGGAAGAGGATGAAAAGGGGCCGGACCACCCGGACATTCTGTTGGCTCTGGACATACTGGCTCGCGGCCACCGCCGGCGGGGCGAGGTGGACCGGTCCGAAGCCTTGTATTTGAGAGCCATCGCCGTGGCCGAAAAAAACTTTGGCCCCGATGACCCCCGGGTAGCGGAAATCCTGGCGCCTCTGGCCAAGCTGTACAGCGAAACCACTGATTTTCGCCGGGCCATGCCCTTGATGGAGCGGGCTTTGGCCATCGAGGAAAAGGGTCTGGGACCCGAACACCCCAACGTGGCTCGGGACCTCAACTGGATCGGCGACCTGTTTAACCGCGAAGGCCGGTACCGCGAAGCCGAACCTTGGCTGACCCGCGCCCTGGCCCTCCGCGAAAAGGTTTTGGACCCCAATCACCCGGATATCGCCCTAAGCCTGAACAGCTTGTGGTGGGTGTATTACATGCTGGGGGATTACGACCGGGCCGCGCCTTTGATCCACAAGAGCCTTGAAATACTGGTTAATAACTACGGGGACGAACAGGCCGACACCGCCGCGGTGCTCAACAACATGGCCGAATTCAACCAGACCCTGGGAGCCTACGACCAGGCCGAAATCTATTTCAACCGCTCCCTGGCCGCCCGCGAAAAGCTGTTTCCGCCCGATCATCCCGAAATCGCCAACAGCCTCAACAACCTGGCCGCCTTCTATTTCGAACTGGGGTCCTATGCCCGGGCCGAACCCCTGTACCGCCGAGCCCTGGAAATATCCGAACACCGGCGGGGTCCCAATCATCCGGACGTGGCGGTCAACCTGTCCAACCTGGCCATGCTATATAAAAACATGGATCGGTTGGACGAAGCCGAAGCCATGTTCCGGCGGGCTTTGGATATTTTCATCAGCACCCTGGGTCCGGGCCATGGCCACGTGGCCGTGCTGAAAACTCAGTTCGCCGCCCTGGCCAAGCGCCGGGGGAATTATGACGACGCGGAACGGCTGTACCTCGAGGCTCTCGAAATCGACCGAAATGCCTTCGGCGACCGGCACCCGGACGTGGCCGCCGACCGGGTGGTTCTGGGTGGCCTGTATCTGGATTGGGGACGGTACGATCAGGCCGAAGACCAATACCGAAAAGCCCTGGCGATCAACGAAGGGGTGTTTGGTCCCGATCATCATTCCGTGGCGGACGATCTGTCCGGTCTGGCCCAGGCTCTGGCCGGCCAGGAACGAAACTCGGAGGCCCTCGATGTATACCGCCGGGCCCAGGCCATCGATGACCGGATGATCGACCAGATTATCGGTTTCGCGTCCCAGGAACGCCAGATGGAATATCTGGCCACCACCCGGGACAACCTGTTCCGGTTCCTCAGCCTGGCCGCCTGGCGCCTGCCGGCCGATGAAGAGGCCCGCCGGACCGCCTTCGATGTGTGGCTCCGCCGCAAAGGCGTTTTACTGGAAGCACAGCGCCGGTACCAGGAGGCCCTGGTGTACGCCGACGATCCCGAAGCTTTGGCCACGTTTCAGGAACTGGCTCGAGTCCGGGCCGAACTGTCCCAAAAAACCTTCGCCGGACCGGCGCCGGGCGAGGAACCCGAAGCGTACCGGAAACGGATCGAAGACCTGGGCCGGGAACGGGACCGCCTGGATGCCCGCCTCAGCCAGTTGAGCCGTCCGTACGACCAGCGGAAAAAATTGGGCCGGACCGATACCCGGAAACTGGCCGCCGCGCTGCCCAAGGGCTCCCGCCTGGTGGAGTTCGTTTATCTGGACCGGTTCGACTTCAGGCCCGCCGAAGGCCAGCCCTTCTGGAAACCCGCCCACTACCTGGCCTTTGTTCTGGCCCCAGGGGAGCCGGCCGGCCTCGACCTGGTGGACCTGGGCGAGGCGGACTCCATTGACCAGGCGGTCCAGGCGTACCGCCGGGCGGTCGAGGATTCCCGGGACATGAAAGGAGCCAAAGCCTTCGCCGCCGGCCGTCGGCTGTACGACCAGGTGGCTCTTCCCCTTCTGGCCCGGCTGGGCGATTCCCGCGACATCTTCATTTCGCCCGACGGTCTTCTTAATTTGATTCCTTTCGAAGTGTTGCCGGATCCCAACGGCCGGTACCTGATCGAGGATTACACGTTTAACTACCTGACCTCGGGGCGCGACGCGGCCGGTTTCGGCCAGGAACCGTCCGCCCAAGGTCCGGCCCTGTTGATCGGCGATCC
>JAGVGV010000165.1 GCA_020056895.1 Deltaproteobacteria bacterium | reverse complement strand
CCTTAGCCCTTCCGGGCGGATATTCACCCTGTTCGTCATTTTTTTCGGCGTGGGCAACGTGGCGTACCTGGTAGGCCAGTTCACCACGGCCATGGTCGAGGGCAGCATCCGCACGGCCTTGGGGAGGAGAAAATTGGAATCCCAGATCCGTAACCTGAAGAAACATTACGTGCTCTGCGGGTACGGCCGGATCGGCCGGATGATCGCCCTCGAAATCGCCAAAAAAGGCCTGCCGCTGATCGTCATCGAAAACCATCCGGAGGTGCTGGACCTGCTGGATAAAGACGGGCTTCTGTACATCCGGGGAGATGCTTCGGACGATGAAAACCTGGAAGCCGCCGGCATCCACAAGGCGGTGGGGTTGATCTCGGCCGTCAGTTCGGACGCGGATAACCTGTATATCGTCATGAGCGCCCGGTCGCTGAACCCGGACCTGTTCATTCTTAGCCGGGCCAGCGAGGAACGGTCCATCCGGAAGCTCAAAGGCGCCGGAGCCGACCGGGTGATTTCCCCCTACCTGATCGGGGCCCGGAAAATGGCTCAGACCATTTTAAGACCCACCGTGGCCGATTTTCTGGAAACCACCGTCCATTCCGAAGGGGGCGGCGGCCTGGTGATGGAAGAGATTCTGGTAACGCCCGCGTCGCGGATCCGGGACGTGACCCTGATGGAATCGAACATCCGGCGGGACCTCGATCTGATCGTCATCGCCATCAAAACGTCTTCGGGCCGGATGCTCTTCAATCCGTCGGCTCAGGCCCGGATCGAGGAAGGCGACACCCTGATCGCCGTGGGCCACCGGGACAACATGGCTCAATTGGAAAAACTCCTGGGGGCCGACGCCATCAAGCCCAATTATCCCCGTAACGGAAGAAAATCCTGACCGCGGCCGCGAGATTCGAGGGCGGGCGGCATATAACGCGCTTCGTTGCTCGCGTAACGAAGATTTATCGAGAGCTGCCGCCGGGGGTCGCTTCCGCCAAGGCATACCGAAAGCTTAGGGAACCCAGGGTTCCGGAGGCCGGGGCCTCGATTGAACCCGACAAAAATGTCGGCCATGGGGGTGGGCGGGCCGACGAATTTGTCGGAACCGGCCGCCCCGATGCTCCTTGGAAACCATAATTCACTGAAATATCGGATAAAAAAATCGTCCAACGGCTTGGCCCGGGGCTTGCTTTAGTCTCAATAACAAGATGCCGGGCCCCGTCCAAAGGGGGGCGCTAAGGATGGACACCCAAGTGTTTTCGGCCGAACGCAAAAAACTGGTCGAAGCCCATTCCCGGGCCGGGGAAGGCCGGCCCTTCGCCGTGGGATACGCCCGGTTGATGGATCAGCACCTGGCCGAACTGCTCGCCGCGGCTTCGGGGGGTTCGAAACCATCCGGCCTGGCGGTGGCGGCGCTGGGAGGGTACGGCCGGGGTGAATTGGCGCCCCATTCCGACGTGGACCTTTTGTTCCTGACCGGCGGCCCCGGCGACCAGAAGAAATTCAAGGGGATGATCGAAGCGGTTCTGTATCCCCTGTGGGACCTGAAGCTCCAGGTGGGCCACGCGGTGCGGACGCCGGCCGAGGGGCTGGAAATGGCTCGGGCCGATTTCGCCACGCTAACGACCCAGCTCGACGGCCGGTTCCTGGCCGGCGACGGGGCCTTGTTCATTGAATTTTTCGAGCGGTTGTACCGGTACCTGGGCCCCAAGGCCCGAAAAAAGGATTTTTTCAAGAACCTGGAAACCCTGGTCCGGGCGCGGCATCGGAAGCAGGGCCGGAGCCCCTGTCTTCTGGAACCCAACGTGAAGGAAGGCCAAGGGGCTCTGAGGGACATCCACGCGGTGTACTGGACCGCCACGGGGCTGTACGATTTCGGCTCGCCCGAAGACCTGGTTTTACGGGGCCTTTTGCCCGCCGACCGGCTGGACGATCTGGAACGGGCCCGGGCGTTCATGACCGACGTTCGGCACCATCTGCATCTTCTGGCCAGCCAGAAAACCGACACGCTGACCTTCGACCTGCAGGTGGACGTGGCCCAGCGGCTGGGGTACGACGCCAGCGGTAACGAAGCCGGCGTGGAACGGTTCATGCGCGAGTACTACTCCCACGTGTACCGGACCAAGAACACCCTGGACTACTTCCTGGCCCGGGTGGGCGAAGACCTGATGTCCAGCCGGCTGCGGCGGCTGACCGAACGGCCCCGGCGGATCGAAAAAGGCCTGAACATCCTTCGCGGCCAAGTGGAACTGGACAGCCGGCAGGAAGTCCGGCGGCGGCCCATCCTGATGATGCGGGCCGTGGAAATCGGGGAATCGTCGGGCCTGCCCCTCAGCCACCGGAGCCTGGAAATGATCCGGACGAATCTGGACCTGGTGGACGATCGGTACCGGTCCGACTCCGAAGTGTCCAAACGGTTTCTCCAGGCCTTGGCCGCTCTTTCGAAAACGGACCGCCGGCCGGAAGTGACGAGGGCGTCGCAACTGCTTGATTTCCTGGCGGCCTATCTGCCCGAACTGGCTGAAATCCGGGCCCGGGTGCAGCACGACGCCTACCATGTTCACACCGTGGACGTTCACCTGATGCTCACCCTGGGGGAGCTCAAGTGGATGGCCATGGGCCGGGAACGGACCGAAGACGACCGGTTCGATCAGAAGATCGTGGCCGAGGCGCCGCGCAAAGAGCTTTTGTTTCTGGCCGGGTTGCTCCACGACATCGGCAAGGGCCAGGGCACGGACCACAGCCGGCGCGGAGCCGAAATGGTTCCGGCCATCGCCCGGAGGCTGGGACTTTCTCCCGAAGATGAAGACACGCTGGTCTTCCTGGTCCGGGAACATTTGTACCTGGCCGAAGTGGCCACCCGCAGGGATCTGTCCGAGGAAAAGCTGATCGTCACCGTGGCCCGGCGGGTGGGCGACGTGGACCGGCTGAACATGCTGTATCTCTTGAGATCGGAAGAGCGTCGT
>JAGVGV010000241.1 GCA_020056895.1 Deltaproteobacteria bacterium | reverse complement strand
CTTCCGATCTCCAGGCCGGATCGGCCCGCATATCGGCCGCCGTCATTGGAAATTCCGGCGAACAGGCACCGCTTTTCACCCGCCGGGCCAATCACCGCCACTTCCGCCCGGTTGCCGTGTATGTCCCTTAGCCGCTTTTCGGCCTCGATGGCGTCCATGCCCCAAAAAGGAGCCGCGTCCAGAATTTCGGCCTTGTCGTGGTCCAAATACAGGTACACCGGCCGGTCAGCCGCGCCTTGGACGAACAGGCCGTCCACGCCGCACCGCTTGAGCACCGGGCCGAAGGAGCCCCCGCAGTTGGAATCGCCCCACCCGCCGGTCACCGGGGATTTGCCCACCACCATGAACCGGCCGGAAAAAAGCGTGCCCGCGTCCACCAACGCACCCGCGACGAACCCCAACAGGTTATCGGGGCCCAAGGGGTCCACGCCGGGCGCCATGTTGTCCCACAGCACCTTGGCGCCCAGGCCCACGCCGCCCAAATAGGTTTCATATACTTCGGAAGCCACGGTTTCGGTTCGGATTTCCCCGGTGGACAGGTCCACGCGCAGAATTCTCCCCCAAAAGCCTTGCCCGCTATCCCGCCGCTCGGCCATCTGATCATCCTTTCCTTTCAAATCGATACCCGGCCCCTGGTTTCCCCTTCGGAATCGGGATCTTAACCGATTCCGTGCCCGGGGTCAAACAATGGGGCGGGATCGGCTTTCGTCCGGCTGGTCCGATGGTTCGCGAAAGGCCCACAAATACACCGCCCGGTCCGAATCGTTGGTTACGGCGTGGCTGATTCCGGGGGGAATGAAGATCAGAACGTCGTCCCGATCGATCACCCGGGAGCGGACCTGGCCGTCCTCTTCCCAATGGAAGGTGGCCCGGCCGCCGAAAATATGCAGCCATTCGGCGGAGCCGGGATGGTAGTGGTTGCCGCGTATGGCGCCTGGTTCGGACCGGACCACGTGGAGGGTCCAGAGGTCCGCTTGGGGCGCGGGGCCGGGAATATTCTGAAACGGAAAAAGCACCCAACCCCGGCCGTCGGTCTTAAGGCCTTCCGGAAGGGGGATGATCTGGACATGGTTCAAGGATAAGCCTCCTTCAGGGCCGGTGGACCGGCCCCGTCGCTATTTCTTCACCATGGAGCGATCGAGGAACCCGTTCTGGGCGAGGCATGCCTCGTCCCCACGGCCGTTTTCACGCCCCAGTACCGCGGCCGGTTGACGGCCACACACGAGGAAGTCCCATTGTATATGGAAAAAATAAAGAGAAATCGATAATCCGACAATCCTGGGATGGTTTTCGCGGGAAACCATACCGTGGGTTCCCGCTTCCCGAACGGCTCCGATTCCATCGCCCCCCGGGTCCGGCCGAACGATTCGAACGAGCGAATCAGACCATGATCCCCAACGCCACCCGGGCCACGAACGCCTGGTAATCCTCGGACCGGCTGGGTTTGATCAGGCAGTCATCCACTTTGTTTTCGGGCCGGAGAATTTCGTCCATCCGGCGTTCGTTGGCCGTGAACACGATGAAATGGTTGGGGGAGAGGGTTTCGTCGTTCTTGACCGCCCGGCAGAGTTCCAGGCCGGAGAGCCCCGGCATTTCCAGATCGGAAACGATGATCCGGGGATGGTGTTCGCGGGCCGCTTCCAGCCCTTTGGAACCGTTGGCGGCGGTGACCACGCGGAAGTTGTGGTCTTCGAGCGATTTGCGAAAAAGGTCCAACTGAAACGTGGAATCACTCACCAGAAGAACCACCCGGGGGTTCCGGGGTATGGACGCGGCCAAAAGGTGGTTGATCAGCCGCTGGCTGGCCTGAAGCAGCCGCCGGTTCCGGGCGATCTGGGAGGCCTGTTCCAGGGAACAGACCTTTTCCTTTTCAATGATATCCCGGCACCGGTCCACTTCGGCGTCCCGATCCATTTCCCGCTTTTTTTTGGCTTCGGCCCGGGCCACGAAATTGAGCAGGGCGCCCGAAGACAGGGCGGCGGTCAGAAACGCGGCGGCCCCTTCGTTGACGGCCATGACCAGATGCTCGGGCTCCACCGGCCCGGACAGGACGAAAATGAATTTTAGATATGGGTCCCGGGTCCGGGTTTCCTGCATGACCTTGACGGACAGGGCGTCTTCGGCCTGGTACCCCACCACGGCCACATCCGGCTTGGATTCCAGCAGCCGTACGGCCCGCTGGGCCTGGTCCAGGGGTTCTTCCCCCGAGTCCTGGCCAATGACCACCTGGTGGCCTTCCGCTTCGAGGATGCGGCCGGTTCCGGCGGCCGCCGCCGGGTCGTCCAACTGGATCCATATCCGGGCCATGGAGTTACTCCAGCAAAAGATTTTCGTACTGGGTCACGGAAAAATAGCGGACCAACTGGCGTTCGGTAAACCGGTTGATCTGGTCCGCGTCGTGCCGCGAAGCGAACATCACCTTGATCCAATCGGTCACCAGCCCCCGCTCGATCCGGTCCAGGGCGGGAACGGTATCGATCACGTCGCCCACCAGGGCCAGGCGTTTCAAGATCAAATACGCCACCAAAAAGGGGTCTTGAAACCGGGGTTTGAAATGAAAAATGGATTGGTACACCTTGGCTCCGCGAGCCGTTTTGGACAACATAAGCAACTGGCCTAAAGGGCCGGGCCGGAAAGCACCGTCGGTCTGGTCTTCGGCGTCCGCCGCCGGCGGGGGTTCCGCGGCCTTGAATTTTTCAATCTGGGAGAGCAGTTCAGAATCCCGAATGTCGAACGAACGGCCCGCCCGGATATGCCCCAGGGCGGTCTCCACCTGTTTGGCCGCGTCCAGCAACAGATCGATGATCTCCTGATCCACTTCCAGTTCCCGGTCCCGCAAACGGTCCAAGACTCCTTCCACCTGGTGGACGAACGCCCCCAGATGGGCGAAACCGGTCATAATCAGGTTGCCCTTGATGGAATGGAAATGCCGGAAAATGGTGTTCAGCCGGTCGCGGCTGTCCGGCTCCTTTTCCAACTGGAAAATCTCCTCGTTCAAATCCGTGAGAATGGTCTGAATTTCAAGGAAAAATTCCTCGGCCAACCGGCCGTCCATTTCGGCCGCCCGGGGTATGGCTTCGGGTTCGGCGTCCTTGCCTTCGGCCGCCCTTTCCACCGCCAGGCCGGAAGAAACCGGGGGCGGGCCAACGGACGGATCCGGGGTCTCGGCCGCCGGTCCATCATCTTCCATGGTCACGGATTCGCGGCTTAAAAAACGGTCTTCACCCGGTCCCAGCCCTTGGCCGGTGGCCAGGCTGATGATCTGGAAGGGGTCCAGCACCAGCCCCAGTTGATTGCCGCCCAGAATGGTGGTGCCCGAAACGCCGGTCACGGAAAAAATTTCGGGCAGCGGAATGAGCACCAATTTCTGAGGCCGGATGAATTCGGACACCTTCAACGCCACCCGGCCGTTCTTGGCTTCGATGATGATGACCGGAACGGTATCGGCTTGGTCTTCGAGCGGCCGGCCGGACAGAAGAAGCCTTAAGTCGTGGATCGGAATGATGGCGCCCAGGTACACGATGCATTCGGCGGACTGCATGGCGGCATGGATTTCATGGGGCGAGAAAGCCTGAGTGGCCACCACGTTACCGATGGGTATGGCGTAATAATCCTGGCCGGCGCGGATGATCAGGGCGTCGGTGATGTTCACGGCGGAAAGCTGGGGAATCTTGTACGTGAAGGACGCGCCTTGCCCGGGTTGGGATTCGATCAGCACTTCGCCGCCCAGTTCGGTCACCGTGTTCCGGACCACGTCCATGCCCACGCCTCGGCCGGATATTTCGGTGGCCTCGATGGTGGTGGAAAAACCGGGCAGCATAATGAGCGACCAGGCTTCCCGTTCGGGCAGGACGGCGGCGGCCTGGGGGGTAAGGAGCCCCTGGTCCACGGCCGTCCGCTTGATTTTTTCGGCGGAAAGACCCCGGCCGTCGTCGGATACGCCCACGTAGGTGAAGCCTTCCTTCTTGTACGCGGTCAGGGTAAGCTGCCCTTTGGGGTCCTTGCCGGCGGCTTTACGTTCCAGCGGGTCTTCCAACCCGTGATCGATGGCGTTGCGGATTTGGTGCGCCAGCGGTTCGTACAACCGTTCGGCCACGGTTTTATCCACCAGCGTGTCTTCCCCCACCAGATCGAAATTGATCTGACGGCCCTTTTTCTTGGCCAGATCCCGGACCAGCCGGCGGAACCGGAGAAAGGTTTCCTTGATGGGGATCAGCCGGATATCCATGACCAGATGGTGAAGATCGCTGGAGATGCGGTTGGCGGTCAGGGTGGCGCTCTTGACCATCTCCAGGCTGTCCTTATCCATATCCAAGGCCCGGGACTGGAGATGCCGCTGCAGAATGGCCATGTTGCTGGCGGTGATGATGATTTCACCGGTCAGGCCGAGCAGCCGGTCCAAATGAGCGATTTTGACCGCCATGCGGTCGAGTTCCGGAAGGCCCTTATTCCCAGTCATGATCGAAAATCCTGTTCAAAACCGTAATCAGCATCTCCCGGCCGGCGGGTTTGGTCAGATAATCGTCGGCGCCCAGACGGAGCGCCTTGAAGATATAACGGGCATCAGCATGGGTGGACAGGATCACCACGGGAATGGAACGCCAGCGGGGTGATGTTTTCACGGCTTCCGTCAGTTCAAACCCATCCATTTCCGGCATGACCAGATCGGAAATAATCAGGTCCGCGGCGGCCGTCCGGAGAGCTTCCAGGGCCTGGAGACCGTTTTCGGCTTCATGGGAGACCAGTCCCAGCCCCTGAACCAGCTCCCGCATGGTTTTGCGGATGCTGGAATAATCGTCCACGATCAGCACCGACTTGCCCGCCCAAACCGGGGATCGGTCCTCTTCGGCCATTTCCATGGACATGGAAAACCTCGCTCAAGGAAAAAACATCAGCCCCGTTTCAATGTATCACGGCCCCCAGCCTCCAGCAAGGGGACGAGAGCATCCAGGATCCACCGGCTATTGAAATGCGGAGTCCCTAGTCGGTTCGGAAGGGGGCCTGGGG
>JAGVGV010000132.1 GCA_020056895.1 Deltaproteobacteria bacterium | reverse complement strand
TGATTCCCATCGTTCCCTTGGGTTGCCGTGAAACCCGGGAACGGGCGCGGCGGTTGGGGTTTTCGCGGATGTTGACCAAACCGTTGGCGCGAACCGATCTCTGGGCCGTCCTTCAGGGGTCTTGGGGTCCACCCTCCGGAGAACCGGCCCTGGCGGGTGACGAAGCGGGACCGGGGCCGGTATCGCTCAAGGTTCTTCTGGCGGAAGACCATCCCGTGAACCAGCTTTTGGCGGTCCGCCTATTGGAGCGGGCGGGTCATCGGGTGGTCGTGGCGGTCGATGGCCACCGGGTACTGGAAGCATTGGCCGGAGATCGGTTCGATCTGGTATTGATGGATGTTCAGATGCCCGGGATGGATGGATTGGAAACCACCCGCCGGATCCGATCCCGGGAGACTCTGGAGGGCCCCCGATTGCCGATCATCGCCTTGACGGCGCACGCGATGAAGGGGGACCGGGAGCGTTTTCTGGCGGCCGGGATGGATGGATATGTGTCCAAACCATTGAATATAAAGGAATTACTCGTGGCGATCGAGCGCGTGATTCCCGCGCGGGCCCATACCCGCGGGGGTGGTGACCCATCGGTGGAAACGCGGGAAATTTGGGATAGCAAGGAATTTCTGGACCGGATCGGGGGCGACGGCGATCTGGCTTTCGAATTGGCCGGCATGTTCCTCAAGGGGTTCCCGGACCGTCTGGCGGAAATCCGGCGAACGGTTCACGCCCAGGATGGTCCCGGCCTGGCGGCGGCGGCGCATACGCTGAAAGGGGCGGCGGCCAACATTTCGGCGGGCCGGGTCCGCGCGGCGGCATACGGGTTGGAACGGATCGGCCGGACGGCGGTCTGGGACGATGCCGGTTCGTCGCTGGCGGAACTGGAACGGGAACTGGAATGGCTGCAAGGGGTGTTGGAACGGGCCAAAAAGGATCGGACGGGGTCCGGAGGCATTTAGGCATGCCGGTGCACGATATAAAATCGGATACATGGAAGCTGCCCGCGCTGATGCTGGTGGTATTCCTTGGGTTGGTCGCGGTGCTCGACGGTATGCTTTGGGATTTAACGTTTCGTTCGGAACAGGATTACATGGAACGGGAAAGCCGGTTGGCCCTGGATCGGCATAGGCATTTGTTTTCCGAATCGTTCCGCGAGGTTCGGGGCGATTTGGGGTTTGTGGTTGAAGAGGTGACGATCAGCGGTCTCCTGGAATCGGATAATTGGAACACTCGGGCCGAAGTGAGCCGGGTTTTTCTTTCGTACAGCCGGTCGCGGGGGGTGTACGACCAGATCCGCTATCTGGACCGCCAGGGCCTGGAAGTGGTTCGCGTGGACTACAACGCCGGCCGGCCGGGGGTTGTGCCCGATTCTTTTCTGGAAAATAAAAAAAGCCGGTATTGGTTTCAGGAGGTTACGGGGCTGGAACGGAATCAGGTTTACGTTTCGCCCCTGGATTTGAAAATCGAAGGTGACCGGCCCGTGTGGCCGTACCGGCCCACCATCCGTTTCGGCATGCCCGTTCATACCCTGGACGGCCGGCCCAACGGCCTGGTGGTGCTCAATTACCTGGCGGCCCCGCTTTTGGAACGGTTCCGGGGGGTGCATCCGGAAGGAAGCCAGATGCTCCTGCTCGCGGAAGGGGGCGAATACCTGGTAGGGCCTCAGGCCGAATGGGAATGGGGGTCCATTCTACCCGAACGCCGGGACTTTTCCTTGGCAAAAATGGATCCGGAAGCCTGGAAAACCGTTCAGGCAACGGACGCGGGCCGGGTCCGGACCGATCGCGGTACGTACTATTTCGATACATTTCGGCCGTTTGGGTACCTTGGATGGGGCTACGAAGGGGTGGCCGGGGTGGTGGACCCTTCGGTCTCCGAACCCGGGTCCCACCGCCTGTTCTGGAAAGCCGTGGTCTTTGTCCCCGAAGGCCAGCATTCCACCGGATACACCGCCGTCCTTTTTCAAATGCTGGCGCTGAATGTCGTGGTGGTCCTGGTCCTGATCGGCGCGGTGGGGTTGTATATCTGGTGGAACCAGGGCCGCCGGGCCATGCTGGATCAGCTTCGCCGTCTGTCCCAAGCGGTGGATCAAAGCCCGGCCACGGTGGTCATTACCGATCCCACCGGCCGGATCATCTACGCCAACCAGCGGTTCGCGGAAACCACCGGATATACGCTCCAGGAAGCCCTTGGCCAGAACCCAAGGATTCTCAAATCCGGACGGCAGCCGCCCGAACTGTACGCCCAACTTTGGGAAACCATCAGCCAGGGGGGCGTGTGGCGGGGCGAGCTTCAAAATAAACGCAAGAACGATGAACTCTATTGGGAATTCGCCACCATTTCCCCCATCCGGAGTCCGGATGGCCGGATTACTCATTTTTTGGCCATCAAGGAGGACATCAGCGAGCGGAAACGGGCCGAAGTGGAACTGCGGAAAGCCATCGAAGCGGCTGAAGGGGCCAATCGGGCGAAAAGCGCCTTTTTGGCGAACATGAGCCATGAAATCCGCACGCCCATGAACGGCATTCTTGGGATGACGGACTTGGTGTTGATGATGGACCTGGACCCTCTGGCCAGGGAGTATCTGACCACGGCCCGGAAGTCAGCCGTCGAGCTGTTGGCTCTGTTGGGCGGGATTCTGGACCTTTCGAAGATCGAAGCCGGCCGGTTCGAACTGGAAGCCCGGCCGTTTCGGCTTCGGGACGTGGTGGCCGAAGTGCTTCGGTCGTTCGCCGTGGACGTTCAGACCAAGGGACTGTGTTTTTATGCCCGGATCGATCCCTTGTTGCCGGATGGTCTGGTGGGGGACCCCTCCCGGGTCCGCCAGATTCTCACCAATCTGGTGGGCAACGCGGTGAAATTCACCCGCCGGGGTGAAATCGTCGTCCAGGCTCGGCTCCGGTATTTGGAACCCGAGCGGGTAAAGTTGTTATTCGAAATTCGCGATACCGGAATCGGCGTGCCTCCGGAAAAGCAGAAAGAAATTTTTTCGCCCTTCACCCAAGGCGATGGGTCCACCACCCGGGAATTCGGCGGAACCGGCTTGGGGTTGTCCATCGCCGGGCAGTTGGTGGAACTCATGGGCGGCCGGATCTGGGTGGAAAGCCAGGCGGGGCGGGGCAGTTCCTTCTTCTTCACTCTGACGCTGGCCCGGGATTTGGAGTCCAACGTTCAAGGGCCGGAGGAAATATCGGTTCTGACGGGTCATACCATCCTGGTCGTTCAGGACCATACGGAAGAGCGGGCCATCACCCGGGAAATCCTGGTCGAGGCCGGGGCCTCGGTCGAGGACTGGGACGGCCGGTCGGCTCTGGAATTCCTGGAATCCCCGGCGGGTTCGGCCGCCTGTTTCGATCTGGTGATTCTGGATGTGTCCGGCGCCGACGTAAACGCCCGGCTGAACCGGTTGATCGCTTCTCCGCAAGTGGCCCGCCGGCCGCCGCTTTATTTAACGCCCTCCATCGGCGGGATGGATGCCTTGCCCACCGGCAACCGGTTGACCAAACCGGTTCTGGGCCCGGAACTGGCGGCGGCGGTTCGGCGGGCGATTTTTGGCGGAGGGGCCTGTACCCCGGAACCGTTCCCGGTTGCTCCCGATGCTCCGGCCTGCCTGGTGAAGGGCCTCCGGGTGCTGGTGACCGAAGACGATCCGGTCAACCGGAAAGTGGCCCAACGGCTGCTTGAAAAAAAGGGTTTTCTGGTCCAGGTGGTGGAGAACGGCGCGAGGGCCCTCGAAGCCCTGGCCGGGCAATCCTTCGATCTGGTGCTCATGGATGTTCGCATGCCGGATATGGATGGGTTGGAAGCCACCCGCCGCATCCGCGAACGGGAAACCCGCTTGGGGCTTGGCCGGATCCCCGTGGTGGCCCTGACCGCCATGTCGCTAAAGGGTGACCGGGAGGAAGGCCTGGCCGCCGGCATGGATGCCTATCTGACCAAACCCATCGAAGTGGGCCAGTTGGACCGGGTACTGATCGAAGTTTTTTCACGATTCAACCCGGAAGCTTGTCCGCCGCACCCCGAAACACCCATCCTGATTCCCCAGGAACTGCTCGAACGGGTGGACGGCGACCGGGTCTTGCTGAAGGACCTGGCGGGGTTGTTTTTTCAGGAACTTCCGGCCAAGGAGGAGGCGCTGAACCGGGCCGTGGAAAACCGGGACGGCCCCGGCTTGGAGTGGGCCGCCAAATCGCTGGCCGCGGCGTTGGGTCAGTTCGCGGCCCGGGCCGCCATCGAGGCCGCCCGCGGATTGGAACGTTTGGGTGAAAAGAACGATTTCCAGGCCGTGGAACAGGTCCGCTCCCGCCTGGCCAAGGAACTGGTCCGCTTCAAGGACACCCTGGACCGCCTGATCCAGGGAGGAAACTGACCCCCCGCGCCTAAAACGCCTCGCCCCCGGGCCATTCCCGTTGAGCCTTGTTCTTCCCGGAGATGACATTCCTGTTGAACCCGCTCTCATTTTTTTGTAAGGATCTTCTGGCGATGCGGTGCATCTTGACTTTTGAAGGGAAAACATGGTGAATTCAGTGGCCCCCCACAACCTGATCGGTCTCATCGGGAACACCCCGCTGGTGGAAATCCGGCGTCTCAATACCCAGCCGGGCGTTCGTGTTCTGGCCAAGCTCGAAATGCTCAATCCCGGCGGATCGGTCAAGGACCGGATCGCCCGGACCATGATCGAAGGGGCGGAACAAAGCGGGGAACTGACCCCGGGGAAAACCATTATCGAGGCCACCAGCGGCAATACGGGCATTGGCCTGGCCATGGTCGCGGCGGCCAAGGGGTACCGGTTGCTCCTGGGCATGAGCGAATCGGCCAGCCTGGAACGGCGGCAGATTTTGCAGGCCTTGGGGGCCGAGATCCTTTTGACGCCAGGGCATTTGGGAACGGATGGGGCCATCGAGGAAGTGTACCGTATGGCCCGGGAAGAGCCGGACCGGTTCTTTCTGCCGGACCAGTTCAACAATCCCGGCAATATCGACGCCCACTACATGGGTACGGGCCTGGAAATCTGGAACCAGACCGAGGGCCGGATCGATGCCTTCGTCACCTCCATGGGCACCACCGGGACCTTGATGGGTTGTTCGAAGCGGCTCAAGGAAATGAACCCGGCCATCCGGATCATCGGCGTGGAGCCCTATCTGGGGCACAAGATCCAGGGGTTGAAAAACCTTAGGGAGGCCTACGTTCCCGGCATTTTCGACCGCCGCCGGGTGGATGAGATCATCAACATCGATGACGAGGATGCGTACGAAACCGCCCGCCGGCTGGCCCGGGAAGAAGGCCTGTTCGTGGGTATGAGTTCCGGCGCGGCCATGTTCGTGGCTCTTCAGGTGGCCCGCCGGATGACTTCGGGCACGGTGGTCACGTTGCTGCCGGACGGCGGCGAACGGTACCTGTCCACCACGCTTTTCGTTCCCAGGGAAAAAACCACGCTCAAGTTTTATAACGTGCTCAGCCGGTCCAAGGAAGATTTCCTGTCCCTCAAACCCCGCCAAGTGGGCATGTATTCCTGCGGTCCGGCTCTTTACGGCCGGAAGCAGGTGGCCACGTTTCGCCATCTGGTGGTGGCCGACCTCCTGAAACGGTATCTCAGGCATCGCGGGTTCGAAGTTCGGCAGGTAATGAACCTGGTGGACCTGGATGATCGGACCATCGCCGCGGCTCGGGAAGCCAAGCGGGCCATTCGTGAATTCACGGAGGAGTTTTTCCAGCTGTTCCTAGGCGACCTGGACACCCTGGGCATCCAGCGGGCGGACCTTTATCCCCGGGCCAGCGAACACGTGGACGACATGGTCAAGCTGTCCCAAAAACTCACCGAAAAAGGCGTGGCGTACGAAAAGCTCCGGTCGCTCTATTTCGATATTTCGCGGTTCAAGGAATATGGGGTGCTGTCCGGAGTGGACCTTTCCAAGATTCGCTTAGGCAAAACCGTGGACCTGGACGAATACGAAAAGGAGAATCCTCGGGATTTCACGCTGTTCAAGAGGTCCACGCTGGCCGAACTGAAGCTGGGCCTCTATTTCCACACCGAATGGGGTTCCGTCCGGCCGGGTTGGCATATCCAATGCGCGGCCATCGGCGCCCGGCATCTGGGGCCTCGGTTCGACATCCATACCGGCGGCCGGGACCTTCATTTTCCGCATTTCGAAAACGTATACGCCATCGGCAAGGCGGCCGGCGGCCAGTCTCCGGCCCGGTACTGGATTCATAACGAACTGGTGCTGGTGGACGGCCAGAAGATGTCCCGAGCTCTGGGCAACGCTCCCACCATTCCCGAATTGTTGGCTCAGGGGCATTCCGGCCGGGCCATCCGGTACTGGCTCTTGTCCACGCATTATCGGCGGCCCCTGGCCTACAGCCCGGATCGGCTTCAGGCCGCCTCCCGAACTCTGGAACGGCTGGACGAATTCGTCATGCGGCTTCAGGGGGCCAAGCCCGGCCGAGGCACGTCCGACGTGGATCAGATGGTTTATGACCTGGGCCGCCGCTTCAAGGATTCCCTGGATGACGACCTGAACGTGGCCGGCGCCCTGGCCGGGTTGTTCGAATTCGTCCGCCTGGTGAACCCCCTTTTGGGCCGAGGCCTTCCCAGCCGGGAAAATTTGGCTCAGATGCTCGAAATTCTGGGCCAGATCAACGCCGTATTGGGGATCATGGCCCTGACCGACCAAACCCTGGATGAAGAGGCAAAAAGCCTGATTGATCGAAGGGAAACAGCCCGGGCCCGGAAAGATTGGGTGGAATCGGACCGGTTGCGGGTCGAACTGGCCGGCCGGGGTATCCAGGTGGTGGATACTCCTTCGGGCTCGAAATGGCGGAGGATGGGATAAGGCGGAGCCCGGTTCCCGTTCCCATGCCGGCCCTTTGGGGGTTTCCCCGGCTCGATGTATTATGGGCCCGGGGCCTAGAGTTATGTCCAAGGTAAAGTGTCGGCGTGGCCGTTCCGTTTCGGGTAGTGCACCGGTGTTGCTTGTAATTACCCGAGCTCGCCCCTCGGAATGGAATCCTGACTTCTCGGTGAACTTGACGGACAAGAGGCCTTGGTTTCTATTTTTTTGATATTCAAGGCATGACGTGACAATAGAAAGCCAACCGGAAGAATCGTGGGCGTGTTTCGAGGATTGGATTCCGGTCCAAGGCGATGCATCCAGGGCCAAGGAAGGCCTTTGGGATAGGTTCCATATCCCCAATCAGGATGGATACGAAAAAAATAATCGTACACTTCGGGTATCCGTTTTCCCATTCCATTTTGGGGCGGTTTCTAAAAACGGTATTTTGTCCAAGATTCAGGCGGCCGGGGCTTTGAATCCGCGGGAATAGTTGGCCTATTTTGAGGAATTCAAAGCAGGGCCGATGCCAAAGATTGGGTGAAAGGACTTTTTAAAAACAGCCCTAGGCGGCTGGGAGCCGGATCAGTCGTTATTCGCTTCGGAATCCTGGGAAGGTTTCAGGATCAACCCGGCTTTGGTCCGGCGGATAATAAACAGATCATCGATCTTGAAGCCCAGGGCTTCCACCATGGTTCGGGGAAGAGCCAAACTGCCGCGTTTGCTGATGGCCACTTCACCAAAATGAATAATGGCCGGCGTTTCGGAACTGGGCCGCCGCCCGCGCCGCCGCCGGGGAGGCGAGGCCTTTTCCAGGCCGTACTCCTCCATCACATCCTTGCTCAATCGGCCAGACTGAACCGCCTCGATCACCTTGGCCGCATCGACTTTTCTGCGCCGGGCCATTTCAAGCCATCTCCGCCCATCGTGGGAATGAATCGACGTAACAACCTATAACGGAAGTGAATCGACGGTATCCTTATTCGTCACCGCTGTCAAGACGTTCATTCCTGATTTTCGGCCCCATCGGCCCGATTCATCATTGTCGGCGTAATGAAAATGAAAAAAAACGGGGAGGCCGAAACCTCCCCATTCCATTTTCCCCCTACTTCCACCGCTCTTCCGTCCGAAGCCGGCGCTTCGAGGCGGCCAATGCTTCGGGAAGAGGCAAAGGAGAACCCGGCGTTCGGGAATCTCAGGAATCGATAATATCCAACGCATCCTGCCGGTATGCTTCCATGATGTACGGCAAACCCGTCACGCGGGCGGCCTCTTCGGTCAGGGCGGCCAGGTCCTTGCGGTTCATCAGGTTCACCCGCCATTTACGGGCGCCGGCCATAAGCTGCTGGAGACCCACGCGGATCTTTTCGCAGGCGCTGTAAACTCCGACCGCCCCCAAGGGGAAGGTATCCACTTCCGAACCGTATTTGGCCTTCAGCTCTTCGTAGCAGACAAAAATTTCCTCTTTGGTGGTTCCGAACTGGCTGACCGTTTTGGGCAGCCCGCCGTCTTCACCCGCCAGCCACTTGCCGATGTTTTTGCCCACCATGCCGGGGATCATCAGGGCCCGGCCCATGCAGACCGCCTTGGCGTACGGGGCGCAGAGGGCCAGAGCCTTGAACACGTGATCTTCGGCCGAAAAACCGCCGGCCAGGGCGATATCCGGAACCCAGCGGCCCTTCTGAGCCAACCGGAGGCAAAGTTCGTACGCCATGGAATGGAGGTACAGGCCCGGCACGCCCCATTCGCTCATCATCCGCCAGGGGCTCATACCCGTACCGCCCTGAGCGCCGTCGATGGTCAACAGGTCGATCTTGGCTTCGCTGGACCAGCGGATGGCCATGGCCAGTTCGCGCATGGGGTACGCGCCGGTCTTGAGGGTTACCCGTTTGGCGCCCAGTTTCCGAATCCGGTCCACTTCCCGCAGGAATTCCTCCTGGTTCAGAAAGCCCACCCGCGAATGGCGCTCGAAATGCTTGGTGGCGCCGCTGTTGAACGAAGCCTGATTGGCCGGATCCGTGGGGTCCGGAGTGACGATGTAGCCCCGGTTTTTCAGGTCCAAGGCCCGGTCCAGGGAATCCACCTTGATCTCGCCGCCGATGCACTTGGCGCCCTGGCCCCACTTGAGTTCCACGCAGCCCACGCCCAGCTTTTCCACCACGTATTCCGCGACGCCCAGCCGGGTGTCTTCCACGTTCATCTGCACCAGGATGTCCCCGTATTCCCCCTGGTACTTCCGGAAGATTTCCACACGCCGGCGCATTTCCGGGGATTCCACCACCCGGCCGTTGGAATTCAGTTTCAATTCCGGATCGATCCCGCACACGTTTTCGCCGCAGACCAGCGAAATGCCGCTGATGGCCGCGCCGATGGCGAAATGATCCCAGTTCCGGCGGGCCACGTCCGTGGACCCCAGAGCTCCGGTGAAGATCGGAGTGCGCATCCGGACGGTGTGGGTAGTGCCGTACGCGGTCTCGGTATCCACTTCGGGAAAGGTGGCGTGGTCCGGATCCGATTCAATGACTTCGGCGCCAATGGCATAGCCCATGATGTTCAGGTGGGAATAATCCACCGGATAATCCTTGTCCGCGCCGGCCGTAATCCGGCCGTACGGCTCGGGATACAGCATTTCCCGGCCCCGGAACGTGGCCCGGAATAGATCGCAATTGCCTTTGCAGCCATCGATGCACCGGCTGCAGATGCCCGACTGGGGGGCGACATTGCGGGAACGGTTGTTGGAACCCAATGCGTCGTTGGCGTTGGGGCGCTGAAGGTTCATGATCGAAACTCCTCCCTTGGCATCAGTTGAAATAAAAAAGCGTCCCCCCCAAAGTTGGGGTAGGGACGCCCTTGTCCGACGGTGTTGGATTGAAAAATTGGCCCGGTACGCCCTTGTACCGGTGGAGGAATCATGATTCAGCCCCGGTTTGGTTGTCAACATTTTTTTAGTGTTGCTTACAAATCGCGCCCAGGCCCTCACCCCCGGGAATCATGGATATAAGCCCCCCGCCCAAACGCCGCCGCAATAATCGGCGATGGTTTCAGCACCGGTTCAGCCATCTATATGGAGGAAGGACGCGGACCAAGGCGGACCTCCAAACGGAGCGAGGCCCCCCTCGTTCCAAAAAAGCCTTGACGGCGTTTGAAACCTATGGGTACAAGCCAGACCCGGACGAAATGGACCCGCGACACCTTGGGGGGTGAGGCCATGGCCGGGCCCGAGGGGCCGTACGGCGACGACCTGTTTTATTGGTTGGCCCT
>JAGVGV010000495.1 GCA_020056895.1 Deltaproteobacteria bacterium | reverse complement strand
GGCCAAGGGAGGCCGGAAACCCGGAACCGCGTCCAAGGAGGCCGGTAATGCCCCGTCCCCGCCCAAGGGGCGCCGTAAAACCGGCCGGAAAAAAAGCGGGGCCTCATGGGGAAGAGGCCTGCTGGTGGGTTTGATTATGGGCGTGGTTGCGTTCGGCGTAACGTGGTACACGCCGGAAATCACCCGCGCTCTGGTCCCTCCCGAGTATTGGGTTCGGATTCCCTGGTTGGTGGGCGCCCAAAATGAACGACCCGCCCTGGCCGCGTCGGCGGACCCCACCGCCGCCCGCACGGGATCCCGGGCGGCCGGGCCAAGGGCCTTGTACGAGGAAAACGACGAGCTTGAACGCGACATCAAGAATTTGGATCGAATCCTATACGTTGCCCTGGGCGATATGAATGTGCCCGAGGACGACGTGGCGATCGTGGACGTGACCGGCCAAAGAAAAAACGAACAGGAATGGGACCACGTCCTCATCGACGTGGCCCTCCCGGCGGGCCTGGACCAGGACCGTTCGATCCGGAGCCTGAAAGCGGCTTTGGACCGGGCCGGCCTGAAACCCAGGCCTAGGGTTCAAACAGCCCGGAAGGATTCAACCGTCCGGGTGGACGTGTTTTTGGGTGATCTTCATACCCATACCCTGACGCTCCATGCCGCCGCCCCCAAGGCGCGGCCCGAAGCCCAAGGAGCTCGTTCCCCCCGGCCCCAACCATCACCCCCCACCCCGCCTCCACCGGCTTCGACGGCCGCGCTGGAGCCGACCGGGCCGACCGTCCCAACCGGTCCTTCGCCCTCGGTCCGCCCGGCTTCGTCGGACAAACCCCGCGTGGCCATCGTCATTGACGATTTCGGCCTCGATGCTTCCGTGACCCAATGTTTTTTGGACGCGGGCCCTGGTCTCACCTTTTCCGTGCTGCCCTTTCTGCCCTATTCCGAGGATGTTGCCCGGCGGGCGCACGAACAGGGGACCGAGGTCCTCCTCCATATGCCCATGCAGCCCAATGGCTGGCCCAAGGTCCAGCCCGGGGAAGGCGCCTTGTTGGTCGAAATGGACCAGGCCGACATCCAGGCCCGGGTCCGCGCCGCTTGGCGGGCCGTGCCCCACGCCGTGGGCATGAACAACCACATGGGGTCGCGCTTCTCCGCGGACCAGACCCGAATGGGCTGGGCCTTGGAAGCGCTGAAGCAGGAAGGCGGGTTCTATCTGGACAGCCGCACCGGTACCCGGTCCAGTGGGTACAGCGTGGCCAAACGCCTGGGAATCCCGGCCGCCGGCCGGACCATCTTCCTCGATAACGACCCCGACCCTCGAGCCGTCCGCTATCAGCTCCGAAAGCTGGTCGCCTGGGCTAAGGCTCACGGTCAGGCCGTTGGCATCGGCCATGTTCACCCCACCACCTGCCAGGTCCTCGTCAGTGAACGGGAATACCTGCTGGACCGCGTGGAACTGGCGCCCATCTCCCAACTCGTTTCCCCCAAGAGAGAACCATGACCCAGGAAACCCCGATCGAGATCGATTCCGGGCGCGCCGAAGCACCCAAATTTTTGACCGAAACCAAATTCGAGCACTTTGAACTGTCCCCCGAAATCCTGTCCGGTCTGGACGATTCCGGCTACAAATTCTGCACGCCCATCCAGGCTCAAACCCTCCCGGTCACCCTGGCTGGCAAGGACGTGGCCGGCCAGGCTCAGACCGGCACCGGCAAAACCGCCGTCTTTCTCGTGACCGTGTTTGCCCGTCTTCTGGCCCACAAGGAAAAAAAGGCCGGGCTCCCCAGGGCCCTCGTGGTGGCCCCCACCCGGGAACTGGCCCTTCAGGTGCTCGAAGACGCTCAGGCCCTGGGCCGCCATACCGGCCTGACCATGGCTCTGGCCATCGGCGGCATCGATTACCAAAAGCAGGCCGACGACATCAAGGCCGGCCCGGACATCGTTATCGCCACTCCCGGCCGGATCATCGATTATCTCAAGCAAGGCATCTTCAAAACCACCAACATTCAGGTGCTGGTGGTGGACGAAGCCGACCGCCTGTTCGATCTGGGTTTCATTCAGGACCTTCGGTACCTGCTCAAAAAGCTGCCGCCGTATACCCAGCGGCAGACCATGCTGTTTTCGGCCACGCTGTCGTACCGGGTGCTCGATCTGACCTACGAATACATGAACCTGCCCGAATTCATCAGCGTGACCCCCGAAGAAGTGGCCGTGGACCGGATCGAACAATCGCTCTTCCACGTGGGCCGCGACGAAAAAATGAGGCTTCTTCTGGGGCTGCTCAAGCGCGAGGAATGGACGCGGGTGCTGATTTTCGTCAACACCAAGACCGGCGTGGAATGGGTCAGCCAGAAACTCAAGGGCAACGGCCTGCCCGCCGAAGGCATTTCCGGCGATCTGCCCCAGCGGAAAAGGCTCCAACTAATGGAGCAGTTCAAGGACAACCGCCTGAAAATCCTGGTCGCTACGGATGTTGCCAGCCGGGGCATCCACGTGGAAGACATCAGCCACGTGTTCAACTACGATCTGCCTCAGGACGTGGAGAATTACGTCCACCGCATTGGCCGGACGGCTCGGGCGGGCAAGGACGGCCGCGCCATTTCGTTCGCCTGTGAAGACTATGTGTTCCATCTGGAACCACTGGAACAGCTCATCGGGTACAAGATTCCCGTGGTCTGGCCCGAGGAGGATTGGTTCGCCGACGATCAGGCGCCCCATATCCGGATCGAACGCCGGGACCGTCCGGGCCGAAGCGGCGACAGCCGGGGCCGGGATCGGGATCGGAGCCGGGACCGAGCTCCCGAAAAGCCGGCCGAACCCCGGTGGTGGAGCCGTTTTCCGCACAGCGACCGGCCGGGGGGCATTTTTGGTTTGTCCCCACGGTCCTGGCCGCCCAAGCCGGGCGATCCGACGCACGAACCACCGCCCTTGCCGCCTCTGGACCTGGTGGATGACGACGAGGACGAAATCGAGGCCGTCGTGACCCCGGTGGCGACTCCGGCTCCGGCGCCCGCTCCGGCGCCCGCTCCGGCGCCGGCCGCCAAAAAAACCGGTGCTTCAGCCGCGAAAAAATCGTCCGATCATG
>JAGVGV010000429.1 GCA_020056895.1 Deltaproteobacteria bacterium | reverse complement strand
TTGTACTCCAGCCAGCCCAAAACCATTGTATCCTCGGGCTCATATGCAATCATGCCCCGTTCCGGCCATGTACTGGAAGCCATTTTGGGATCGTGCGTGGGCATTACTTTGGTGGACCACGAATCGGAGCTGGGCGGTTTGATCCATCTGTTACTGTCGGAACCCGTGGGCGGGACCGCCGGCCTGCGGCCTGAAATATACGCCAGCACCGGCCTGCCGCTGTTCATCGAGGCCATGGAGGCCAAAGGGGCGAAAAAGGAACGGTTGATCGCTTCCATGGCCGGAGGAGCGTTGGTCGGCCGGGTGTCCGAACTGGATATCAGCCTGGATGTGGGCGGCCGGACCACCGACCGGGCTCGGGAAATCCTGGAAAATGAAAGGATTCCAGTGGAGCGGGCCGAGACGGGCGGGTACGTGGGGTACAGCCTGGAACTGGATTTGTCGCGGCTCGAAGTCTCCATTCAACCGGCGCTGCCTCGGGCCAAAATCAACGCCAAGGGGTTGACCGCCATCCCCGAACAGGAACTCAGGCAAAGCATCGGCCAAGTGCGGCCCATCCCCCAGATCGCCTTAAAAATCATCCGGATCATCAGCGGCGGGGAGTACGACGTGGCGGATGTCAGCCGCGAGGTCCGGCGGGATCAGGTAATCGGCGCCCGAGTGCTTCACCTGTGCAATTCGCCGGCCATGGGGCTGCGAACCCGGGTGGATTCCATCGACCGGGCGCTCATCCTCTTGGGCGAACAGACCATGCTTCAGATCGTGGTCAGCGCCGCCTGCGAGGATTATTTCGTGCAGAGCGAACAGGGCTACTCCTTGTGCCGGGGGGGGTTGTATCGGCATGCCGTGGGCACCGCCATTACGGCGGAAAAACTGGCTCGGCTGACCCGGGCGGCCTCGCCGGACCTGGCCTACACCGCCGGTCTGCTCCACGACATCGGCAAAGTGGCTCTGGATCGGTACCTTTCCCGGGCGCTGCCTTTTTTTTACCAGCGCATCGAAGAGGAGGGAAAGGACCTGGTGGCCGTGGAACGAGAACTCCTGGGCCGAAGCCATCCCGAAGTGGGGTTGATGCTGGCCGAAAACTGGGCCCTACCCGAACCCATCCGCGAAGTCATCCGATACCACCACCGGCCCGAATTGGCCGACCAGCACCCGGCGTTGACCAACCTGGTGTACGTGGCGGACCTGTTGATGTCCCGTTTCCAGACCGGGCACGAGGTTGAATTCCAATGGGCCGGCGGGCTTCCCCGAGCCCTCACCCGCCTGGGGCTAGGCCCCAACCGCTTGCCCGAACTGGTGGAATTGCTCCCCCGATCACTGGAATAATCCCTCTTTCTTCAAAATCTCCGGCCTCCCCGGGTATCCCGTTCGGATGGGGTTCGGGCCGGCGGTTGGCCGCGAGGATTTTAAAAAACGTGGAAGAACGGCTGCAAAAACTGATCGCCGCGGCCGGCATCGCCTCCCGCAGGGAAGCGGAACGGATGATAACCGCCGGCCGGGTGAAGGTGAACGGCCTGGTGGTGGTCACGGCCGGGTTCAAGGCGGACCTTGACCGAGACCGGGTGGAAGTGGACGGCCGAATGATCGGCCGCCCCGAAGCCAAAGTGTATTACATGCTGAACAAGCCGTCGGGGTACGTGACCACGCTGAAGGACCCCCAGGGCCGCCCCACGGTCCTTTTGTTTTTTCAGGACCTTCCCATCCGGGTATACCCCGTGGGCCGCCTGGACATGGACGCGGAAGGCCTGATGGTCCTGACCAACGACGGCGATCTGGCCAAGCACCTGATGCACCCGTCCACCCACGTGCCCAAAACGTACCGGGTCAAGGTGGAAGGCCATCCCAACCCGGCGGCCTTGCGGAAACTGGGCGCCGGCGAGATCATCGTGGGCGAACGTCCGGTTCTGCCGGCCCGGGTTGAGGTGGTGAAAACCGGTGAAGGCCGGACGTGGCTTCACCTGACCATCACCGAGGGCCGGTACCATCAGATCAAACGGATGTGCCAGGCCGTGGGGCACCGGGTATTGAAGCTGAAACGGGTGGAGTTCGGGCCGTTGAAGCTGGGGCGGTTGGCTTTGGGCGAACGAAGGGAATTGAAGCCGAACGAGATCGACGCCCTGTGGCGGGCCGTCAAGGCCGTTGCCAAGGGAAAATTGAAGGAAGCCGGAGAAGACTAGGGACGGGGGAAGTCCTGTTGGAGCCCGACTCGGATGGTCATCCGGGGTGGGTTCCGGCCTCTGGGTATCCGGTCGGGGAGGGCCGGCGCTTGAACCGTGGTCTTGCCGCCGCCCGCCCCGAAGCCTGGATCAAATCACCGGAGCCCCGAACCGTCTTTACGGAGTAACGGTCTGGAACTTGGGGCGCGGAACGGGCTTGGTGACGCGGCCGGCCTTAAGGCAGCGCGTGCACACGTTGATCCGGCGCACCTGGCCATTTTCCATATGCCGCACGGACTGCAGGTTGGGATACCAACGCCGCTTGGTCTTGTTGTGGGCATGGGACACATTGTAACCGACTTGCGGCCGTTTGCCGCACATATGACATACGCGGGCCATGACGAAGACCCTCCTTTTCACGGACAAAGCTCGTCCGGGGCTTATGCCAGATTCCGGCCGTGTTTGCAAGACTTTTTTACGGCAAGGCGTTCGCGATCCGTCTTGGGCGGGGCCGGATCAAGTTTTCCGAGCCCAACCCAGCGGTTTTGTTTCTCGAAGAAGCTCTTAGGGTTTGGCCCGAAGCAGCACATAGCTGGCCCCGGCCCCGCCATCCACCGGGCGGGCGCTGGTAAAAGCCAGAATGTGGCGTTTGACCGGCTGGGTCAGAAGGATGTCGCCCAGCTTTTTCTTCAGCACCGGAATCTGGTCCTTGGACCTCAAACCCCGGCCATGAATCAACAGGATGCAACGATGCTTCAACGCCCTGGCTTCGGCGATGAACTCGGCCACCGCCTCCTTGGCCTCGACCAGCGTCAACCCGTGAAGGTCCAAATGAGCCTGAATGGAAAAGCGGCCCTTTCGGAGTTTCGATAGAATCGATGGGTGCAGCCCCCGGATCCGGCCTTCGATGTATTCATCGGTATCCACGATGTCGAATTCGCCCCGGCCTTCCACCAAATCCGTCAATTCTTCCAAAACTTCCAGGTCTTCGGCGAACCGGTCCGGCGCGGGCGGCCGGGGGGTGACGGGTCGATGTTCCACCCGCACACTGGGCTCTTCCAAAGGCCGGACGCCGGCCATGGCCGATTCGAACAGGGCGTCATCCTCGTTTGGAAACCGAGGAGGGGCGGTGGGGTCGTCCCGGACGTCGGGGGCCTGTGACGGCGGAGTGGAGGCGGATGGGGCGGGGGATAATGGAGCCGCCGGCGGCGGGATCGGGGGTCCGGGCCGGGTCTCGCCCGCCCCTCCGGCCTTGGATATGGGGCCCGGCTTGGGCTGAGGCTGTGTTTTCGACGGTTTGGGCCGAAGGTCCACGCCCTTTAAAGCCTCAAAGGGACGGTACTCGAACGATCCTCCCAAGGCCCCTTCCGGCGCGGGCGGGGGAGAAGGAGGAGACGGCGGCTGTTTTTTCTTTTTTCGGGCCATGGCACCTTTTTTCGCCGGGGTGTCCGTCCGGGCGGAATCAATCCGCCTGAACCCGGTACTCCTCCAGATGCATGCTGTCGTCCTCGGCGATAATCACCCTTCGGCCCAGCCTGAGTTCCAGTTCGTCCAGGGCGTGGCGTTCCTCGTCCAATAACAGTTCCTTGATGACGGGATGAACGGTCAGGTGGATCGAGGCCGAAGGTGCTTCGCGGGCTTTTCGTTCAAGGTCCAAAAAGGCTTCGTGGCAGACCGTGGTTTTGGATAAAAGGTGGCCTTCGCCTTCGCAATAGAAGCAGGGCTCCCGGAGCAGCCGGTCAATGTCCTCGCGGGTCCTCTTCCGCGTCATTTCCACCAGCCCCAGTTCGGACATGGGCAGAATCTTGGTTTTGCTCCGGTCCCGCCGAAGGGCTTCCTTGAGCGCCGAACTCACCTTTTCGCGATTCGTTTCCCGCTCCATGTCTATGAAATCAATGACGATCAGGCCCCCGATGTTCCTTAGCCGAAGCTGGTACGCGATTTCCTTGACCGCTTCGAGGTTGGTTTTGAGAATGGTTTCTTCCAGGTTGTGCTGGCCCACGTACCGGCCGGTGTTCACGTCCACGGCGGTCAAGGCTTCGGTGGCTTCGATGACGATGTATCCCCCGCTTTTCAGCCACACCTTTTTGGAAAGCGCCCGGGCGATTTCCACTTCGATGCCGTACCGGTCGAAAATGGGTTCGCTGCCCCGATCCAGTTCCACCGAATTCTGAAGACCCAGGGAAAAGGTTTCGATGAACTTGAGGATTTTCTGGTATTCGGCTTCGTCGTCGATCACCAGCCGGTCCACCTTGTCGGTGAACAGGTCCCGAACCGCCCTGAGGGTGGCGTCCAGTTCCTGATGAACCAGGCTGGGCACGGGGGCGCCGGCGGCCCGGTTCTGAATCTTGTGCCAAAGCTTGATCAAAAAATCCATTTCGGATCGGATCCGTTCCCGGTCCGCCCCTTCACCGGCGGTCCGGACGATGAAGCCGTATCCCTGAGGCCTGAGTTCCTCGATGAGTTCCCTCAACCGCCGGCGTTCGTCCTCGTCTTCGATCCGCCGCGAAATCCCAATATGGGTGGCCGTGGGCATAAGCACCAGGTTCCGGCCAGGCAGCGACAGATACGAAGTGATCCGCGCCCCCTTGTGGCCCATGGGTTCCTTGGATACCTGGACCAGGATTTCCTGGCCCTGGTACAAGAGTTCCTCGATCTGAAAGCCATGAGCATCCAGGCTGGAATCCTCGGTCGCCATTTCGTCCGGCAGGGCTTCCGGGCCTTCGGAGCCGATCATGATGCGGGCGAATTCGCGGCTTTGGTCGTACACGTCGGCCACGTATAAAAAGGCGGCCCGATCCTGACCGATGTCCACGAAAGCGGCCTGCATGCCCGGCAGAACCCGGACCACCCGGCCTTTGTAAAAATTGCCCGAAATGCCTCCGCTGGCGGACCGTTCGACATGGAATTCCACCACGGTCCCGTTTTCCACCAAGGCGATCCGGGTTTCGTATTTGCGGGCATTGATGATCAGTTCCGTGGCCAAAGGGTCCCCCAACATATTTTAATAAGCCCGACTCGGCGGATTTCCCCCCGGCCCCGAACCTCAGGCCAAAAGCGTTTCCAGCTTCACCACCAGAACCTCGGCCCAGGCTTCGGGCGGGGCCTCCGGATTTTCGTCCTGGAGCGCGGCCAACGCCGCCAAAGGTCTCAAACCGCCTTCATCACTCATGGAAAGCGTAAGCTCGGCCGACCGCGAGGTCAAGAAGGAAACCGGCCCCAGAAGGAGTTTCAGGTCCAGGCGGCGGACTCCTTTTTTGCCTTTTTTCAAGACCGGTATTTCAGGCCGGGCCAATACCTGAACCAGAAGGGTCTCGTCCAACCGGCCTTCCGCCAAATCCACACGGTACCGGGCGGCGGCGATCCGCTGGCGGGGAGCGGATAATGGTTCCAGCGACAGCCCCAACAGGCCAAACCCCTTGGGCAAAGCCGCTTTCAGCCGCCCAAAGGCTTCCGAGGCTTCGGGCGGGGCCACCAGTTCCATGTCCATCCACTCATCCAGGCCCGCCACGCCCACGGGCAAAGGGTGAAGAAACGAAATCCGAGGCTGGGGATGGAAACCCTGGCTGGTCCGGAAGGTCAACCCCGCCCGCCGGACGGCCCGCCGAAAAACGTCCACGGTTTCCAAATGGCTGAGCCACCGGGCCTCGCCTTCCTTGGTATACCGTACTCGAGCCCGAAGCACGATGGTTTCGGTCGGAGTGGATGCCTCGGACGCCCCCGGTTCCGGAGGAGTTACCGGTTCGAAACCGGCGGCGGGGGTGTGGTTGGGGTCAAAGCCGGATCCGGTCCCGGCATCCGAAGCCGTCCCCTCTACCTGAGTTTGGAGCGCCAGCCGGGGTTCGATGGTTTCAAAATCGCAGACCCCGCAACCCAGACAGCCGCCGTCCCGGCAGTCGGGCGTCCCGGCCGCCCGATACGCCTGAGCCCGTTCCGACCGCAAATAAGCCTCGGTCACCCGGGGTCCCAAATGAGACCAGGGCAGGGGCGCGTCCAGGTCCCGGGCTCCGGTATAGGTTTCC
>JAGVGV010000254.1 GCA_020056895.1 Deltaproteobacteria bacterium | reverse complement strand
CGGACCGGTTCGTTTCCCTGGTGGTGCATTTCGGGTCGCCGCCGCTGGCGCCGGAAACTCTGGAAGCCCGGACCGAAGCGCAATTGGTGATCCTGACCTGGGCCCCGCCCGACCGGCTGGCCGACGGCAACCCTCTGGACCGCCTGGCGGGGTATGAAATCCAGCGCCGGCCGGTTCAGGGAGGCGCCTGGACGGACCTGACCCAGGGACTTTTATGGCCCCATCCCCGGTACGAAGACAGTTCGGTGACGAACGGAGAAATGTATGAATACCGGGTCCGGGCGGCCCGGGAAATCGGGGGCGGCAAGGTGACCGGAGACTACAGTCGAGTGGTTTCCGCGACGCCCCGCGACTTGACACCCCCGCCACCGCCTGTTAGAGTGGACGCCGCTTCGGTCAAGGAAGGCATCCGGCTCCACTGGCCCGAGGCATCGGCTTCGGATGTGGCCGGGTATCGCGTGTACCGAAGAGACCAGGCCACCGGACAAATGACGAAAATCGGCCCGGAGCGGGTCGTGGAAAACGTGTTTTTGGACCGGTCGGTCCGGCCGGGCGGGTCGTACGACTATGCGGTCACGGCGGTGGATTCCACTCCGGCCGCCAACGAAAGTCAGCCCAGTCCCGTGGTCCATATTGTTCATGAACCATAACGAAAAAAAAGCGGCTCAGGCGACATGAATCATTTTTCCTACATCGACGGCGAACTGTGTTGCGAAAACGTGCCGTTACGGCGGATCGCCCAGGACGTGGGGACTCCGGCCTACATTTACAGCCACGCCACTTTGGTCCGGCATTTCCAGGCCTTTGACGGATCGTTCAAGGACCTGGATCATCTCACCTGCTTTTCGGTGAAAGCCTGCTCGAACCTGGCCATTCTCAACCTTCTGGCTTCCATGGGCGCGGGGGTGGACATCGTTTCCGGAGGAGAACTCCACCGGGCTCTTCTGGCCGGCGTTCCGGCCGACCGGATTGTTTTTTCGGGCGTGGGCAAAACGGAAGAGGAAATCCGGGACGCGGTGACGGCGGGCATTCTGATGTTCAACGTCGAATCCCACCAGGAGATCGACCTCTTAAGCCGCGCCGCGGAAAACTTGGGAAAAAAGGCCCGCATCGCCCTCCGGATCAACCCGGACGTGGACCCCAAAACCCATCCCTACATTTCCACGGGCCTAAGGAAAAACAAATTCGGCATCCCCATCGAGGACGCCGAAGAACAATATCTGCGGGCCGCCGGCCTGCCGGGTCTCGAAGTGGTGGGCATCGACTGCCATTTGGGGTCCCAGATCACCGAAGTGGGGCCCTTCGTGGACGGTCTGAACCGGCTTCGGAATCTTCTGGACCAACTGAAAAAAAGAGGCCTGAATATCCGGTATCTCGATATGGGCGGCGGTTTGGGGATCACGTACGATACCGAGCAGCCGCCGGAGCCGATCGACTATGCCCGGGCTCTCAAGGAACGGTTGTCGGGCACGGACACCACCCTGATTCTGGAACCGGGGCGGGTGATCGTGGGCAACGCGGCCGTGCTTCTGGTCCAAGTGCTTTTTACCAAAAAAGGGGCCACCAGGAATTTTCTGGTGACCAACGGCGGCATGAACGATCTGGTCCGGCCCAGCCTTTATGGATCGTATCACGCCGTTTGGCCGGTGGCGAAGACCGACCGGCCCCCAACCACGGTGGACGTGGTGGGCCCCATCTGCGAATCCAGTGATTTTCTGGCCAAGGAGCGATCCCTGCCCGAAGCCCTGCCGGGCGACCTTTTGGCCGTCATGAGCGCCGGAGCGTACGGCTTTTCCATGAGTTCCAATTACAACTCCCGGCGACGAGCCCCGGAGATTCTGGTCAAGGGCGACGCGATCCACGTCATCCGACGGCGGGAAACCTTCGAGGACCTGACAAGGGGAGAACAAATCCCCGACCTGGGATAGAAGCGGCGGTGCCAGATGGTGAATCTCGAATTCTACAAAATGAGCGGACACGGCAACGATTTCGTGATCGTGGACAATTGGGAAGGTCAAATCCCCGCCACCGAAATGCCCGGCTTGGCCCGGGCGGTCTGCCGCCGGCAGCAGGGCGTGGGCGCCGACGGCATGGTCTTCATTGAACCAGGTCCCGATGAAGTGGATTTCGCCTGGCGGTTCTACAATTCGGACGGCAGCGAAGCGGAAATGTGCGGCAATGCGGCCCGATGCGCGGCGCGGTTCGCGTACATGACCGGGATCGCTCCGGCCGAAATGCGGTTCATGACCCTGGCCGGCGTGATCGAAGCCGAAGTCCGGCCCGATTCGGTCCGCATCCGGATGACGCCGCCCTCCGGAGCCGAACTGGACTGCGTATTGGACCTGGACGGGTCCGAATGGAAGTTTTGCGGCATCAACACCGGCGTTCCCCACGTGGTCACGTGGGTGGACGACATTCAGAGCGTGAAGGTGTTCGAGGTGGGTCGGGCCATCCGGTTCCACCCGCGCTTTAAGCCGGCCGGAACCAACGTCAATTTCGTGGAAAACTTCTCCGGCAACCGTCTGGGTGTCCGGACCTATGAACGCGGCGT
>JAGVGV010000455.1 GCA_020056895.1 Deltaproteobacteria bacterium | reverse complement strand
GACGCTCTTCCGATCTGAGACAGGTCCGCTTCCAATTGGTGTAAGCGGTTTTCGATATCCGCGAAATCATCAAACATGTTCAGTGGGATTCTGGCTGGCTTCGATGGCCAAAGCCTTTTTGAGGGCCAACAGGGCGACTTCGATCTGATCGTCGGACGGTTCGCGGGTGGTCAGCCGTTGGACCCACAGGCCGGGGGTGATGGCCAGCCGGGCGGGCCAAAGGTCCATATGGCGGCTGGCGTACCGGTTCAATTCATACGCCAGACCGGCGATAGGGAACAGCAAAAGGATTTTCACGCCAACGAAGAGAACCTGCCACCAACCGCCGCCGCCCCCTTCGGGGGTGATGAACGGAAACACCACGGCGAACAGCAGGATGGAGATCATCAGGACCACCAGGATGAAGGCCGTGCCGCACCGGGGATGGAGCGTGGAGAACCGGCGGGCGTTTTCCACCACCAATTCCTGGCCGGCTTCATACGTGAAAATGGATTTGTGTTCCGCGCCGTGGTATTCGAACACCCGGCCGATATCCTTGATCCGGCCGATCAGCCAGATATACAGAAGGAAAACGGCCAATTTTATAACGCCGTCCACGGCATGGAAGGCAATGGAATCCACGCCGAAGGTTAATGGGCTCCACCGGCCGATCAACAGGCTGAGGTAATGGGGCAGCACCACGAACAGAGCCACCCCCAGCCCCAGGGAAAAAGCGATGGCGCCGACCAAGGCCCAGCCGCCGATGGGACCGGCGTCCTTCCCCTCCTCCTCGCCCTCGAGCGCCTGATTGGCGGAAAAGGAAAGGGCGTCCAGGCCGTTGACCAGGGATTCCATCAGGACCACCACGCCCCGGAGAAACGGCCAGCCCATGAAGGGGTACCGGCCCGTCACCCCCCGCCAGGCGGCTTCCTTGACGGCCATCTGGCCGTCGGATTTGCGCACCACCACGGTATAGGCCTTGGGCGAGCGCATCATCACGCCCTCCAACACGGCCTGTCCGCCGACGTTACACGCGCCAGCCGGCATCGTTACGCCACCCGTTTCAGGGAAGATGGATTGTTCACGCCAATAGCGATCGTGGGGCCCTACTTTTCCAGAGCGGACTTGGCCTTGCTCTTTTTGGGTTCGACGCCGTATTTTTTCTGGAACCGTTCCACGCGGCCGGCCGAGTCGACCAGTTTCTGCTTGCCGGTGTAAAACGGATGGCACTGGCTGCAAATTTCCACACGGATCCCGCCAATGGTGGAACCGGCTTCAAATTCGTGGCCGCAGGCGCAGGAAGCCTTGATGACTTCGTATTTCGGATGAATATCGGTTTTCATGTCGGGTGTTTACCTCCCCCGTCGTTCCTGAACCAGTTACCATACCACGCCCCGGGCGCCCTGGCAACCAAATTTCTTGAAGGGCGGATAAAGGATTGATAAAAGGAAACGCTGTTCCGGAAATGATCCATGGAGGGGGAGGAACCGGCTTAGGCCGCCGAAAATATGCGCTCGTCTTGAAAAACCGCCTTAATGCCGCCATGATAGGGTCAGAAAACCTAATCCCATACCATCGGCCTGGCCGTCCGCCGGCGCCAAAGCGGCGGACCGGGCTCCGGGGAGCGACATGTCCGAATCCCTGCCATCGATCCTGTTCACCCAGTGCCTTCAAAACGATTTCGTCAAGCCCCTGGCCAAGGGGGAGCCATTGCCCAACCTTTTGCACGTGGGCCGCGAGGAATCCTTCCGGCTGATGGGCGAGAACCCAGCCGACGGCCCCGTGGCCAGGACCATGACCTGGGCGTACAGCCAGGATCCGGCCCGGCTCCGGATTGTTCACCTGAGGGATTGGCACGATCCGGAAGACCCGTTGGAACAAACCCACATGGCCCAGTTCGGCCGCCACTGCCTGGCCGGAACGCCCGGAGCGGCCTTCGCCTTCCCCGAGCCGGACCGGCCGGCCAATCCGGCCCAGGTGGTCAATGCCCTGACGCTCAATGATTTCGACAGGACCGGCCTGGCCGATCTGCTTGCCCCTCTGGCCGATCAGGACCTCAGGGTGGGCGTCATGGGGGTTTGGACCGAGGCCAAGGTCTTGTTTCTGGCGTACGAGCTGGTCACCCGGCACCCCCGTTTCCAGGTGGCGGTCTGTTCGGCGCTGACGGCCAGTTCGTCCCGGAGCCGTCATTTCATGGCCTTGGATCAGCTTGAACGGATTCTGGGCGTTATGCTTATTCCTTCCATGGGCGGTTTCATTGAGTTTTTGGGCGGATCGGCCCGCGACTTGGCCCATGAAGCCCTGGTTCTCCGGCGGCCGGCCATCCATTGGCGGGCCGCCCATAATACTCAGGCGCCGGATGAAAGCCTTTTGCGGCACCTGTTCCGCGACTGCCAGAGCCTGACCTTAAAACCTCTGGATGGCGGTTTTTCGGGCAACGTGGTGGTGCTGGCCGAAGGAGAGGACCTGTACGGCCACCGGCAGGCGCCCCATGTGGTCAAAATCGGTCCCCAGGACCTGATCGGCCGGGAGCGGACGGCCTTCGAGCGGATCGAACCGGTGCTCGGGAACAACGCGCCCCGGGTGGCCGATTTCGCCGATCTGGACGGCCGGGGGGCGATCAAGTACCGGTACGCCTCCATGGGCGGCGGGGCGTCCACCACCTTCCAAAAGCTGTATGCGTCCGGTCTGGGGCTGGACCGGATCAAAAAGATTCTCGATGAGGTTTTCCGCGAACAATTGGGCCGGCTCTATCGGGCCGCGATCCGCGAAGCCCGGGACCTTTTGGATTATTATGTTTTCAGTCCGGACTGGGCGCCGGGAGTCCGCCGGCGGGTGGAAGCTCTGGTGGGCGAGGCGGCTTTGGAATCCATGCTTTCCTTTCCCGGCGGCCGGCTGGTTTCCAATCCCTGCCTGTTTTACGAACAAAACTTGTCCAGCCTGCCCCGGCGGCGGCCCCGGGATTATTACTTCGCCTTCATTCATGGCGACCTGAACGGCGCCAACATCGTGGTGGACGGCAAACAGAACGTCTGGCTGATCGACTTTTTCCACACCCATCAGGGCCATGTACTGAGGGATTTGATCAAGCTGGAAAACGATCTGTTGTTCATCTTCACGGCCGTTTCCGGGCCGGTGGATTTCGAGGAGGCGCTGAGGCTTTCCGATATTCTTGCCGGCGTGGACAACCTGGCCGCCCCCCTTCCCGATCCGGGCGACGCGGGTCTGAGGTCGCCGGACTTGGTCCGGGCGTACCAGACGCTTCGTCACCTGAGGTCCTATTATCCCGAATTGATTCACGAAACCACGGATCCGCTCCAGTTTTTTATCGGTCAGCTCAGGTACGCCGTGCATACCCTGGGGTTCGATGAATCCGGCGAATGGCAGCGGCGGTGGGCGCTCTATGCCTCGGCCCGGGCGGCCATGCGAGTAACTGACCTGTACTGGCACGGCGGCCCGTTGCGTTTGGATGGTTTGAACCCGGGGCAGGCCGGAGGCCAGGTATCGCTGACCATTTTGCCGGGCCGGCGGGATCGGAACCGGAGCCTCGACGCGGACCTTGGAGTCATGAAAGACCAGGGCGTTACTCATGTGGTTCCCTTGATTACCCAGGCCGAACTGGCCGCGTACGGCGTGCCGGATCTGCTGGAGGCGTACCGGGCGGCTGGCTTCGATGTTCACCATTTGGCCGTCGAAGATCAGGGCGTACCCACGAAGGAGGAAATGCGCGGCCTGGTCCGCTGGATACGCGAAGCCTTTCAAAAGGACGGCCGGGTGGTGATCCACTGCGTGGGCGGCCTGGGCCGGAGCGGCGCCACCGCCGCATGTTTGCTCGTTTCCCGAGGCTTATCCCCCAACGCCGCCGTCTGGGCCGTCCGCCAGGCTCGAAGTCCCCGCGCCGTGGAATCCGACGAGCAAATGGCTTTTATCCGGGATTACCAGCCCTAAAGGGGCGGAAGGGCCAGCGGGCGTCGGCTCGGCCACCCCACTGGTCCGCGGCGGGCTGGCTTCGTGGCCGCTATATATGGTATGAGGAAGATAAACCGTACCGACGTACGACCAGGGGGGCTCGGCCGATCAACGGTCCGGGTCAGGGGAGGACCAGGAGCGTGATGGAAACCAAACCCATTTTTACCGGCCAATACATCGCCTTTTCCGAATTCGACCGCGTAGCCCTCCGGGCCCTGATCCAAACCCAAAAGCGGCCGGACCGGACCATGATCGAGATCGGTTCGTGGCTGGGCAACGGCAGCACCCGGGTGTTTATTGAAGAAATCCGGGCCTCCGGCGGGGTGCTGTACGCCGTGGATACCTGGAAAGGCAATCCCAACGTGGAAAAGCACCAGGCTCTGGTGGCCCAGTACAACGCCTTCGAAACCTTTCGCCACCACGTGGGCCTGGCCGGGGGCGAGGCGCTGGTCAAACCCCTGGTCATGGCCAGCCGCGACGCGGCTCCGATCATGGCCGACCGCCGGTTCGATCTGGTGTTCATCGATGCCGACCATTCCTACCCCACCACTCGGGAAGACATCCAACTGTGGCTCCCCAAGGTCCGGCCGGGCGGGATTCTATGCGGTCACGACTGCGAAGGCCGGCCTGGAGACTTTGACCGCGAAGTGTTATTGCGGCGTCAGTTGGAGGACACCGCGCCGGGGAACGCGACATTCCCCATCGTTCATCCAGGCCCGATCCTGGCCGTGGATGAAATGTTCGGCGGCCGGGCCCAGCTTTGGGCCACCACCAAGGTCCAGACGCCGGACGGACGGCTGGGCGGTTCGTCGATCTGGTTCGTTCAGGTGGCGTGATTGTTCCACATTTTGAACGAATGGCGCCCGCCGGAATCCTTTGACCGGCTTATTTATGGGGATATATTCAACGCGGGGGGGCTTGGGCGTTTGATTCGTTCAATATATTGAACGCCATTCCCGGCCCTCCCCCGCTTCCCCCTTGACCGCTTTCCCAGACCCCTGCATAATTTCCGAAACACAATCCTATTCGGGATCGAGGGCGCCTTTATGTCCAAAGTACAGATCACCTTGAAGGTGAACGGTGACGAGTACCCGGTGGCCGTCCAACCCTGGCGGACGCTCGTGGAGGTTCTTCGGGAAGACCTTGGCCTGACCGGGACCAAAATCGGCTGCCAGACCGGCGACTGCGGCGCCTGCACGGTGCTCATCGACGGCCGGTCCGTCACGTCCTGTCTGACCCTGGCGGTGGCGGCCGACGGCCGGGAGATCACTACCATTGAAGGTCTGGCCCCCAGCGCGGACGACCTTCATCCCATCCAGGAAGCCTTCGTGGAGCATGGCGCCATCCAGTGCGGGTACTGCACGCCGGGCATGGTGATGAGCGCCAAATACTTCCTGGACCGGAACCCCGACCCCACCGAGGAGCAGATCCGCAAAGGGCTGTCCGGCAACCTGTGCCGGTGCACGGGATACAACCGGATCGTCGAGGCCATTGGCGCGGCCTCGGTCCGCAT
>JAGVGV010000557.1 GCA_020056895.1 Deltaproteobacteria bacterium | reverse complement strand
GGCCAAGGGGGTGGATGCGGCCCGGGTTCAACCCTATTTCACCGCGCCCATCGAGGGCATCACGGCCTTGTTGGACCATTTGCATAACCAATACGGATCGATCGAGGCGTACATCGGAGCCGCCGGACTGGGCCCGGAAGGGCTCACCGGCCTCCGCCGAGAACTGCTCGTCTGAAGGCGGCAATGGCATAACCAATCTTGGAACCCGATCTGGAGGTGGCATGGCGATGAGCGAAAACCAATTCTGGCGAAAATCCTGGGACTCCGGCCTGACCGATCTGGACCCGGCCCTTTGGGAGACCCATTACGTGGCCATCACCGGCCCCACGTTCCGGAAGTTTCCGAACAAAACCGCCCTGGTTTACATGGGCGCCGAAATCTCCTTCGCCGATCTGGACCGCAAGGCCAACCAGTTCGCCCAGATGCTCATCGCCTCCGGCCTGAAAAAAGGCGACGTGGTGGGCATCAACCTGCCCAACATACCGGAATACGTGATCGCCTGGCTGGGCACTTTGCGGGCTGGGTGCGTGGTATCCGGCGTTTCGCCGCTCATGTCCGCCGAAGAGGTGGCGTACCAGATGAACGATTCCCAGGCCAAGGCCCTGGTGACCCTGGACGCCATTTTCGCGGCCCGTATCAAGGGCATCGCCGATAAGATGCCGGGTTTGAAGGTAATCGCCTGCGCCGGCATTGGCGACCATCTGCCGCCCCTGAAACGGATTTTGGGTAAATTGCTCAAGAAAATCCCCACCGGCGAAGTCACGCCTCTGCCGGGCAAAACCGTTTACAAAATGGCCGACGTGCTTAAACCCGGCCGTTTTTCCAGCGCCGACCCCAATGTGAACCTCACCCCCGACGACACGGCGTACATCCAGTACACCGGCGGCACTACCGGCGCTCCCAAAGGAGCCATGCTCACCCACCGCAATTCCGTGGCCGATCTGATGATCGTTCAAAGCTGGTTGGGCTGGAAACCGGGCGAAGGCCTGGCGGTTTCGGGGTTCCCCTTTTTCCATATCGCCGGTCTTTTTTTTAACATCAACTGCATTTACCTGGGTTGGACCCAGGTGCTTGTGCCCAATCCTCGCGATACCAAATACATCTGCGACATGATTGTAAAATACCGGCCCACCACCCTGGTCAACGTGCCCACTTTATACCAGCTTTTGATGGCCGATCCCCGGTTCAAAACCCTGGATTATTCCCGCCTGGAAATCTGCATTTCGGCCGCTTCCCCCTTTCCCGAAGAATCCCAGCGGCAACTCGAAGCCATCGTGGGACCCGGGAAATTGCTGGAAGTGTACGGTATGACCGAAACATCGCCTCTGACCGTGATGAACCCGGCCAAAAACAAGAAAAAGCTGGGGGCCATCGGGCTGCCGATTCTGAATACCGATCTGGTGTTGAAGGAACCTGGGACCGGCCGCAAGGTGGAGATAGGCGAGGCAGGCGAGATCTGCGTGAAAGGCCCCATGGTGATGAAGGGGTACTTCAACAAGCCCGAAGAAACAGCCAAATGCTACGACGAGGAAGGGTACTTCCACAGCGGCGACGTGGCCATCGCCGACGAGGAAGGCTATTTTCGGATCGTGGACCGGACCAAGGACATGATTATCGTGGGCGGGTTCAAGGTTTTTTCGCGCAAAGTGGAGGACGTTTTGTGCGAACATCCGGCCGTGGACCTCATCGCCCTGGTGGGCGTGCCCAATCCGGAACGGCCGGGGTCCGAACTGGTCATGGCCTTCGTTACGCTCAAGCCGGGAGCGGATCAGGCCGGCGGCGCGGAAGAGATCAAAAAGGACATCATGCGCATGGCCAAGGAGCGCCTGGCCGCGTATGAAGTGCCCAAGGAGATCGAAATCCGATCGGAACTCCCCCTGACCACGGTGGGCAAGATCGACAAGAAAAAGCTACGGGCGAAATAGCGATCGAAGGGTAGTACGGGGTGAGGCCGGGCCTCGCCCCGTGCCCGCGATCGGCCGGGATCAATCCAGGGCGGCGTCCAGGTTCCGGCGGAAGGATTGAAGCCGGCGGGATTGTTCCTTTTCCACGTCCAAGAGCCGGTCGGAAAACCCGGGCAGAACCCACACGTTGGGTTCCACGGCCGAACCGCTGATACCGGCCTGGGCCAGTTCGGCCCGGGCTTCGGCCAGAACCTTGGCCACCAGGTCCCGGATGGCTTGGCGTCCCAGGTCCAAAAGGGGCTGGACCGATTCGATCCGCCGTTTCAGTTCGGCCGGAGCCAGCCGCCGCCACAGATCGAACACCACTTCGTTCCCGCCGGCCGGGTTGATGGCTTCCAGGGCCGCCCGGAGCAGCATGCGGCGCATCACCGGCCGCCTATCCGCGGGCAATGGTTCCAGCCGATCCTCCAGTTCACTGGCCTCAGCCCGTTTTTCCTTTAATTCCAGGAGCCAACCCCGGGCCTTGCCTTCCATTTCCTCCTGCTCGGCCCGTTCCAGGTCCTTGCGGGAAGAGCCCAAGGCTTCGGCCCGTTCCAGGGCGATTTCCAAGGTGCTTTTGATGCGCGCCATACGTCCTCTTCTTGACTGGGGACCCGGTTGAACCCGGATGTGAAGCCCGAAGGCCGCGTGACCGTGGACCGCCTGGCCCCCTGGTTTCCTGTTTGTTATTGGCCGGGCGGGGAAGGCGGAGTTCCTCCGTCCGGCTCTTGGGGGTTCAGCATTTCGTGAACCTTGGCCATGGGTATTTTCACGTCGAAATAAAAGGTGACGCTCTGGCCGTCCAGATCGCATTCCATCTGGTCGATCATGCCCACCAAAAGGGATTGTTCCTTGACCTTGGCCCCCAGGTGCCGCAAAACCGCGTATTCCTCGGCCACGGCGATCACCTTCCAGGCCGTTTCGGGTGACCGGCCGTCCCCCCCGGCGGTGATGGAGCTGAGCAGACCGTAATAAAAGGCCAGGTGCCGGAAATGAGCCGGGTAATCCCCCAGTTGAAGGGCCGAGTACGCCCGGAGATGATGCACGGGGGCGTCCACCGGCGTTTTTTCCAGCCAAACCCCGGCCAGGTTGAAGGCGTTCACGTAATCCTTGTCCTGGATCGTTTTGAACAGCCGTTCCCGCTCGGGGTCCACATCCCAGCCGGAGTTGCTGTTTTTTTGGGCGAAATCCAGCCGCATTTGGGTAAAGACGTCGGTGTTGGGGATCGGCGGGACCGGAGGGGCTCCGGAGACGGTGGGCTGAGCCGTTGCCACCCCGGCCAGGCCCATCAGGACGATAAGGGCCAGCACGGAAAAAACCTTCGTCAAACCCGGCATGGATTCCTCCTTCCGCTCGTGGGAGGTCAGGGCCGGACCGCCAACCCGTGAAGCTCGGCGGCCCGGTACGAACTGCGGACGTACGGCCCGGCCGCCACGCCCTTGAAGCCTATTTTCCGGGCGTACGCGGCCAGATCGTCGAAATCCTGGGGCGGCACGAATTCGGCCACCGGGCGGTGCCGGTCCGAAGGCTGGAGGTATTGGCCCAGGGTGAGCAGATCGCACCCGGCCTCTTTCAGATCGTTCAGCACGGCCCGGATTTCGTCCCGGGTTTCGCCCAGGCCCAGCATGAGGCCCGATTTGGTCGCGGGCCGGAGGTGATACCCGGCGGCCTGGGCAATGAGGTCCAGGCTCCGCTGGTACACCGCGCCCGGCCGGACTTGGGCGTAGAGCCTGGGCACGGTTTCCAGATTGTGGTTCAGCACGTCCGGCCGGGCCGCAAGAACGGTTTCGATCGCCGCCCGGTTTCCCTTCATGTCCGAAATCAATACTTCCACGCCCCCTTGGGGCCGCCGGTCCCGAAGCGCCTGGATGGTCCGGGCCACGTGGCCCGCCCCGCCGTCGGCCAGATCGTCCCGGGTGACCATGGTCACCACGGCGAACCGAAGGTCCATCCGATCGGCCGCTTCGGCCACCCGCTCCGGTTCCCCGTCGTCCACGGCGCCCATTCCGTGGGTCACCGCGCAAAAAGAGCAATTACGGGTGCAGCCCGGCCCCAACAGCAGAAACGTGGCCGTGCCGTCCCCGTGGCACTCCCCCCGGTTGGGGCAGTGGGCTT
>JAGVGV010000541.1 GCA_020056895.1 Deltaproteobacteria bacterium | reverse complement strand
GTCGTTGATCCCGGTGCCACGACTCACCGTCACCGTGAAATCGGTGGGGAGGCTCCACATCACGCCGCCCCCCGTACTGCTGCCGGTGGCGCCGCTGTTGATCGAGAAGGTGGTTGTCGTCGGCACGGCGATGAGGGTCACGTTCGTCATCCGTTCCCAGATGCGAAGCGGCAGCAGATCGAAAAACGACCAGCCGAAACCAATCACCCCAAAGGTCAGGGCGGTTCCCAAAAGGGTGTACGATACAGGGAATCCGGCCATCAACAGGATCGTGAGGGCCAGAAACATCCAGAGCGCCAGGTATTCCATCAGCGGACCTCCCCTTCGTGGGTCGGGGCTTCCAAACCCAGCACCCGGAGCAGGCTGTGCGCTCCCAGAGAGAACCCCTGGACCAGCATTAGAAAAAAGCCGATGGCGATGGTGCTTTTAAGCAGAAAACGCCATGGCAGGCCGCCGGGGTCGGGGGAGCCTTCCTTCATCATGAAGGATACATACCCGAACTTGGTGGCGGTCACGATGACCAACAGACACCCGGGAATCAGGAAAAAAAGAACGCCGAACAGATCCACCCAGGCCCGGGCCTTGAACCCCAATCGCTGGTAGATCACGTCCACGCGGACATGCCCGTCATGACGGAGCGTGTACCCGCCGCCAACGAGGAAAATGAAGGAAAACAAGTGCCATTCGAGTTCCTGAGCGAACACGTAGCTGACATTGATGGTATACCGAAGGATGACTTCGATAAAAATCATCAACACCAGTGCCAAACTGACCCAGGAAGTAAAACGGCCTACGTGTTCGTTGGCCTCGTCGATCCAGTCGCAAAGCTTAAGCACTACAGCCTTCATGTTCCCTCGCCATCCCGTTCCATGAAAAAATGATCCGCCGGAAAAGCGGACCCAGGAGCTTGGAAAACCGGTTCCTGCCCGCCCGCTGCCGGCGTATGGATCGCGGCCCTCATCCACGTGGGTTCGGATGGGACCTGATTCTTGAATGAAGGAAATATACCAACGGGACCGCTTGGGAAGCAAGAGGTTTTAAGCATTGATGTTCTTCGGCGTTCTTGGCCGAACCCGCCGATGATTATTGGAGCTAACAATCCCCTGGATGGTTGAATGGCGATTCCTCGATGGATGTCCAGGGACTGTTCCCGGATAGGCGTGACGCCAGGGGTGGAAAACAGCTCTCCCCTCGGGAGCCGGTTATGGCTCGGGAGGGGAGAGGCGAAGTGGATTCGCGAAGGAGCTAGAACTCGCCGAAGTCCTGATCCATGGGAATCACGTCCTCGGCCTTGACAATGGCCCGCTTGGCGGCGGGGGGAGCTCCGTTTTCCTTTTTCCTGGGCATTCTGGCCTGAGGCGCGGTCAGTTGTGGAGGTTTCCGGACGGTTTGGGGCCGGGAGGCATGGGCCGCCCGTTGCTGGCTGGCTCCGCCGCCCCCCACCAGCCGGACCAGATCGGCCACAACGTCCAGCATGCTTTCGGCCTGAGCGCTCAGCTCTTCAGAGGCTGAAGCGGATTCTTCGGCATTGGCTGCGTTTTTCTGAGTAACGGCGTCCATCTGGCTCATGGCGGTGTTGATCTGTTCAATGCCCTGGGCCTGTTCGTGGGAAGCCGCCGCGATTTCACCGACCAGTTCGCCTACCTTGCTCGAGTTGACCTCGACCTCCCGGAAGGCTTCGTCCGTGGTTTTCACCAGTTGGTTGCCCTGATCGATCTTTTGGATGGTGCCTTCGATCAGGTTGGCGGTGTTTTTGGCGGCTTCGGCGGCCCGCTGAGCCAGGTTGCGGACTTCGTCGGCCACCACGGCGAATCCGGCGCCGGCTTCACCCGCCCGGGCCGCCTCGACGGCCGCGTTGAGGGCCAACAAGTTGGTTTGGAAGGCGATTTCGTCAATGGTCTTGATGATCTTGCTGATTTCCTGGCCGGAGACGGCGATATCGGCCATGGACTGGGTCACCTGTTTCATGGACCCGGCGGCCTTGGACACCGTGGCCTGGGTGGCCTGCATCAACCCGTTGGCCTGGCCGGCGTTGTCCGCGTTCTGCTTGGTCATGGACGCCATTTCCTCGAGCGAGGAACTGGTTTCCTCGAGGCTGGCGGCGTTTTCCGACGCGCCTTCGGCCAAGGACTGGCTGGCTTCGGACACCTGGCCGGCGGCCGAATTCACCTGATTGGCGCCGGAATTGAGCGATGCGATGATCCTTTGCACCGGCCGGGTGATGCTGCGGGTGATGAACCAGGACAAAAAGACGCCCAACACCAGGGCCGCGGCCAGGCCGATGACCATGATGGTGGAGGCCGTGCCGAGGTTGTTCATGGCATCGGTGGCGATCTGGGTGGTGCTGGTGGCGCCGGCTTCGGCCAGATCCTGGCAGGCGGCGATCATGCCGTCCGTCAGCGTATTCCGGACCTTGCCCACGGCCTGAAGTTCCAGCCAGTCCTTCAGGAACGCCATCATGGCCGCTTTGTATCCATCGGCGGCGGCCTTGATCGTATCAAGCTGCTTGAGGTTTCTTTCCTGGCGGGTGAGCTTGCGGATTTCCGTCAGTTGTTCATCCATTTTGGGGAAATTCTGTTCCGCCTGCTTGATGAATTCGGGATCCCGAAGGGATTGAGATTTCCAAACCGCGATCTGGGTGGCATTGCCCAGGTTCACCACGTCGTTGATCCAGGTCACCTTGTTGAACCGTTCCGTAAGGCCTGTTTCCAGTTTTTTCCGCTGACCAGCGGCGTATTCTTCGCAGTTTTTTACGTATACGGCCGCGCTGTCGTCCATGGCCTTGCGGTCTTTGGCCATCTGGGCTGGGTCGGCCGCCCCGCCCTTGCGGAATTCTTCCAGGAAATCTTTCATGGCCTCCTGGTACGCGGCCGCGGCCTTGCTTGTGTCCTCAATTCGTTTCAGGTCTTCGGTCTGAGTTGTAATTGCTTTCAGTTGCG
>JAGVGV010000044.1 GCA_020056895.1 Deltaproteobacteria bacterium | reverse complement strand
GGAGGAATAGTTGACCTATTTTGAGGAATTCAAAGCAAGGCCGACACCCAAGATTGGGTAAAAGCACTTTTTAGAAACAGCCCTAGGGCTGGGGTTGACAACGGGGGCAGATGAACGTTCCCCGGCCGGCCACCACCAATCGTATAATCCGGGCGCCGCAGACGGGACAAGGCTGCCCGTCCCGGCCGTACACCTGGTGTTCGTTTTGGTACTGGCCGCCAATGCCTCGGGGCCCCACGTAATCCCGGGTGGTGGACCCCCGAAGTTCGATGGCCTCGGTCAGAATGCGAAGCAGTTCCCGGTGGAGGCGCCGGGCTCGGGTTGGAGTGAGGTCTCGGGCGGGAGTCATTGGATGAACGCGGGCGGCGAACAGGGCTTCGTCAGCATAAATGTTGCCCACGCCGCTGATGAGCCGCTGGTCCAGCAAAAGGGGTTTGATCCGGCCGGCCCGGCGGGCCAGCAGGGCGCGGAAATCCGAAACGGATAATTCATAAGGGTCCGGCCCCGGGCCTTCCTCGGCCAGCCAGGCGTTGTATTCGGCTTCGGTGAAACACCTTAACCGGCCGAACTGACGGGGGTCCCGAAAAAGCAGTTCGCGAGGACCTTCCGCGAAAGGGCAATCCAGCCCGCCGTCCGGATGGGCCTTTTCCGGGCCGGCCAAATGAAACCGAACATGAACGTGGTCCGGTTGGGGCTGGTCGGCCTCGTGCCACAGGAACTGGCCCGTCATTTTCAGGTGAACCACCAGGCGAAGATTCCGGGACAGGGAAAAAACGATGAATTTTCCCCGGCGATCCACGGCCCGGAAGACGGCTTCGCCCAGCCGTTGTTCCAGAGCCGCCGCTCCCGTGGGGACCATTTTGGCCAGCCCGACCACGGCTCGTTCGATCCGGCGGCCGATCACCAGAGCGCAAAGGTCCCGGACCACGGTTTCCACTTCAGGCAATTCGGGCAAGGGTGCTTCTCCTTCGTTGGGACGGCCCCGGGTTCGGGCCTGACCTTTTGCCTTTGGAAAAGGAGGGTACCATCCCGGTCCGGGATGTCAAGGCGGAGCCGGCCGTTCCGGTTCAGGGCGCCGGTCCCAAGGGAGTGGAGGCCGGTATCGGCCCTTCATTCCTTTGTCGGTTGAAAAAGGGGAGGCCATCGACTATAGTACAAAACGCTATCAGGGTCGCTCATTCCGGGACCATGGAGCCATGCCCGGACCCCTTTTTCGACAGGGTCCCCGCTGATACCGGCTCTACGTACCCGCCAACGAACAGGGAGCCAGAGAGCCATTGGGCCGGTTCATCGACAAACTGTTGGGGCGGAATCGGGACGGGCGCAAGGAAACAAAAACGCCTCAACTGGTAGATCTGCCTCCGGCCGACCTTTCTTCCAGCGCCCTGGTCGATGAAGCGACTCTGACCAATATCCACCATACCTTCGAGCGGTACAACGCGGACAAGATTAAGTTCCTTCAGGACCAGCTTCCGCCGCGCAAACGCCAGGTGTTCAACCTGATTCCCTTCCTGATCCACACCGACGCCTGCGAGCTTTTGGGCAACAAAGACGCCTGCCAGATGAGCCCCCATGGCATTTTCGGTTATGAAGTGGGGCCGGAAACCGAAGTCTCGTTCAAGGAAGCCTTTCCCAACAAACGAAGGCCGCCGGTCCGGCCTCGGGCCAGCTTCGATCCCAGCCTGCCCATCAAGTCCGTTACGCTCATCGGCAGCCTGGGGTCCATTGCTCAGAATCCCAAATCGGATTTCGATTATTGGATCTGTTTCGACGCCGAAGTGTTCAGCCGCGAATCCTTCGTTTATTTTCAGGAAAAACTCCAGGAGATCGAAAAATGGGCCGCGGCCCTGGCCGGAGCCGAGGTTCATTTTTTCGCCTTGGACCTGAAACGGGTGCGGGAAAACGATTTTGGCGAAACGGGGGGGGAAAGCTCGGGGTCGGCTCAGGCCAAGTTGTTGAAGGAGGAATTTTATCGGTCCCTGACTCTGGTGGCCGGCCAGACGCCCTTATGGTGGATCATGCCGCCCGGCGTGGACGACCAGGAGTATGCCCGGATGGCCGAGATCGTCACCCGGTCCCATCGGGTGGACGGTTCGCGGCTGGTGGATATGGGCAATGTTCATACCATCTCGTTTGGTGAATTCTACGGCGCGGCCATCTGGCAGATCAACAAGACCATGGGCAGCCCGTTCAAATCGATCCTCAAGATGGCCTTGTTGGAAGAGTACATCATCAATCACGGGGAACGGGGCCTGCTCTGTACCGAATTGAAGCAGCGGCTGATTTCCAACGAAGAGGAAATCGGTTTTCTGGACCCGTATGTGCTCATGTTCGAACGCGCCGCCGAGTACTTGTCCGAAAAAGGGCGGATGGAAGACCTGGACCTTCTACGCCGGTCCCTGTACATGAAAACCAGCGCCGGCCTCCAACTGGCCGATTTCCGCCGCCGGGACCTGGTTCGCAAAAAGCAGGTGATGGTCCGCTTGGTCCGGGAATGGGGCTGGTCGTACAAACACGTGGAGCCGCTCAATAATTTTCATGGCTGGACGTTCCGGCAGGCCCTCCGGTTCAGCCAGGAAACCAACGCCTTCATCCGCCGCACGTATCGGAACGTATCGGAAGCCATTGCCCGCCAAAAGGAATTGACGCAGGAAACCGGCCTGACCATCAGCCAGCGGGACCTCACCGTTCTGGGCCGGAAGCTGTATATCTTTTATTCCAAGCGGACCAACAAGGTGGATTCGATTCTGAACGTCATCGAAACCCCGCCCGCCATCCGGGGGCTTACGCTGCAACCTCAGCGGGACTCGGAAGGCAAAAAAATTTGGACCGCGTACCGGGCGCTGTTGTCCCCGGACGGAGTAAACAGCCCGGAAGGGGCCGCGGCCATGCTCCGGTCGTGCGAGGACCTGGCCGAAATCATGGCCTGGCTGGTTAACAATCAGCTTCTGGATTCCAATACATCCATCAACCTGAATCCCGGCCGGGGCGGCGTGGTCAATTACTGCACGGCGCCCGACATCCAAAAACTGACCCGGGCGATGAAAGAGTTTTTCCCGCAGTTCAAACACAGCGAAGTGGACGAAAACGAACTGCTCAAACCGCCCCACATCATCCGCATGTTCCTGGTGATCAATCTTGAAGAGAGCGATCGGACCAACGCTTTCGTTTCCACCGGGCTTTGCTACCAGAACAACTGGGGTGAACTGTTCTACAAAGGGTATCGCGACAGCCACGACGGGCTGAAGATCGCAAGGGATTTCGTGAAAAAACACTTCGCCTTCGATCCTCTGGCCGCTTTATCCCACTTCCGAACCTTTATTCCGGACCGGCATTTTAAAAAGGATATGGTCCCCCGTTTGGACAAGTTTTTCGGCCTTAAAACGGTGATATGATGCCTTCGGCCCAGCCGCCGTCCGGCTTACGGCCTCGGGCTTGGCTTCACTCTTTGGGGCGGAAAGCGGCGGCGGGCTTTCGCGTGGCTCTTTTGGAACCGGGGACCGCCTGGCTTTTGAGCCTTTCGGCCGTGGTTCTGGCGGCGGGAGGTTTGTGGGGACAATGGTGGGGCGAGGCCCGGCCCGGTCCCCTTCCCCTGGCCCCCGCCCGGATCTGGGTGGAAACCCAAAACGCCGCTGGCCGGGTGCTGATCCCCTATCCGCCGGGTCTATCCGCCGCCCGTCTGACGGCCGGCGACCTCCGCGGCTTTACGTGGCGGGGCCCCGATCCGGTGGATCGATCCGGCCGTTTGATTCGCCGGGATGCCGATAGGTGGGACCTGGGGCCTCTTTCCGGGGATGCCCGGCTGGCGTTGGGGGAGCGGCTGGACATCGGAACGGCCCAGGCTGGGGATTTGGAGCTTTTGCCGGACATCGGACCGGCTCTGGCCGCCCGGATAGTGAAATTCCGCGATGAATCCGGCCCGCTCACCCGGATCGAAGACCTGGACCGGATCCCCGGCATGACCCGCGCCGCCCTGGACCGGATCCGTCCCCTCATCCAGATGGAGGCTGATGCCTCGTCCCAATGACCGCCGATCCGGTCGAGGCCCCCGAAGCAGGACCTTTGCCGGCTCCTTTTTCATTTACTCTTCCCCGTCCAGGTTCCTTAAGGGCGTCCAGCCCCACGCTCCATCCGCAGTCCGGCAGTACGCCCACCCTCCATACGTTTCCCGCACCCACACGCCGTCGCCGGGAGCCACCTCCAGTTCTCTGGCCGTATAATCCCGAACCGCCCGCGCCCGGTTCCCCTGAATTTCCAAAAAACTCTTGGGAATCCACCCCTTCCGGCCGTCGGCGGAAATTCCTTGGATCCACCCCGGCCAGTCCGGGTCGCCGGAGTATTCCGGCCCGACCTCCAACCATTCACCGGCTTTCAGGGTGATCGGCCGGGGGTCCCCGCCGCGATGAGCCTTCCAAGCCCGGCGTTCCACTTCAGGCATACGATCCTCCCCCCATCGAACCTTTTTTTATTCCCGTTCCCGGACTCGGGTTTGGTTTATCATACCCTTAATTGGGGGTATAATGAAGCCATGATGGAATACGAACTGCTGGACCATACGGCGGACCTGGGCGCTGTTTTTTACGGGGAGAACCCCCAGGGGGTTTTCGTATCGGCGGGCCTGGCCCTGTTCGATCTGATGGTGGATCACCTGCCCGCGGACGGCCCTCGAAGCGTGCGGATCGACATTGAAGGAACCGACCCGGCCGACGTGATGGTCCGGTACCTGGGCGAGCTGTTGTATCTGTTTCAGGTTCAGCGGCTGGTGGCCGGCGTCATTAGCGTTTTAAGCTGGGAAAACAACCGATTGGCGGTGAACGTCCGGGGCGAGGACCATGATCCGGCCCGCCACGGCCAAAAACACGAGATCAAAGCGGCCACGTATCACCAGGCGGTGTTCGAACCTTGGGACGGCCGGTGGCGGGCCCGGGTGGTCTTCGATCTGTAGGCCTTATGCATAAAATCCGATTGGACAAATACCGGGTGGAAATCCCCAAGACCGGTTCGATGCGGACATCGGGCCTGGTGTTCGCGGATGACGCCCTTTTAAGCGAGATCGAGAAGGATGAAAGCCTGACCCAGGTGGCCAACGTGGCTCATCTGCCCGGGATCGTGGGCCGGTCCCTGGCCATGCCCGACATCCATTGGGGGTACGGGTTTCCCATTGGCGGAGTGGCGGCTTTTGACGTGGACGAAGGCGTGATCTCCCCCGGCGGCGTGGGGTACGACATCAACTGCGGAGTCCGGTTGATGTCAACGCATCTGACGGAACCGGACATTCGGCCCCGGCTGAACGAGATCATCACCCGGTTGTTTCAGGATATACCCACCGGCCTGGGGCAGTCCGGATCCGTTCGGCTTTCCAAAAAAGACCTGGACAAGGTTCTGGTCCAGGGCGCGGCCTGGGCGGTGGACCATGGGTACGGCCAGGAAGGGGACCTGGAGCGGACCGAAGACCAGGGCGCCATGGCGGGCGCGGACCCGGGAGCGGTGTCGGACCGGGCCGTCGAGCGGGGATTGCCTCAGTTGGGCACCCTGGGGTCGGGCAACCATTTCCTGGAAATCCAGGTGGTGGCCGAAGTGTTCGATCCCGTGGCGGCCGAGGCTTTCGGCTTGTTCGATGGCCAGGTGGTGGTGATGATCCATTCAGGGTCCCGGGGCCTGGGATACCAGACCTGCGACGATTTTTTGAAAAAAATGGCCAAGGCCGGCCATCGGGACGGCATCCAGGTTCCGGACAGGCAGCTGGCCTGCGCCTATTTTTCGTCCCCGGAAGGCCAGAACTATTTCCAGGCCATGGCCGCCGCCGCCAACTACGCCTGGACCAACCGTCAGATTATGATGCACCAGGCGCGGGAAAGCCTGATGAAAACCCTTTCGGCCGGTCCCCGGGCGCTGGGGCTGCACCTGGTGTACGACGTGGCCCACAACATCGCCAAAAAGGAAAAACATATGGTGGACGGCCGGGAGCGGATGCTTGTCGTCCACCGCAAAGGCGCCACCCGGGCGTTTCCGGCCGGACATACGGATGTGCCGGCGGTGTACCGAAAGGTGGGCCAGCCGGTGTTGATCCCGGGGGATATGGGGCGGGCCTCGTATGTCATGGTCGGGTCGCCGGGAGCCATGGAAGAATCGTTTGGCTCCTCCTGCCACGGCGCGGGCCGCCTGCTTAGCCGGACCGCGGCCAAGAAACTGGCCCGAGGCCGGAGCATCGGCCGGGAACTGGAAGATCAGGGGATTGTGTCCATGTATTCCGGCCGCGATACCATGGCCGAAGAAATGCCCGAAGCATACAAAGATGTATCGCGGGTGGCCGAAGTGGCGCATCAGGTGGGCCTGGCGAAGAAGGTGGTCCGCCTCCGGCCCATCGGCGTAATCAAGGGGTAACCCGATACTCCGGGCCATCACCTTGGCGCGATGATCGATCGGGGGTTGGTTCTTCAGGAAAAAAGGAAGGATATGCCTTATGCTCGATGAAAACACCAAGAACCATTTAAAGGCCCGCCTG
>JAGVGV010000187.1 GCA_020056895.1 Deltaproteobacteria bacterium | reverse complement strand
TTGGAATCGTTGAACGCCAGCACCGAAGTCACGGCCAACGGAGCGAAAAGAAAGGCGAAATAAAGAATAATGAACAGGTGGAAGGACCAGCGGTAGGTCCAGGAGGCCGGCAAGGTGCGGATCATGAGGCCACCTGCCCCAGTTTCTGGCCCGAAAGCCTGAGGCCCGCCCAGATGATGGCCGAACTAAGGAGCAACAACAGGAACCCGAAGGCCGCGCCCTGGTTCCAATTGAAGCTGGCGATGAACTGATTGTAAATCTGTTCCGTGAACCAGAGCGAATTCTTGCCGCCCAACAGGTTCGGCGTCATGTAATTCCCCAGGCTGAGCATGAAGACCACGATGGACCCCGAGGTGATGCCAGGCTTGCAATGGGGGATGATGATCCGCCACCAGATGGTCCATTTGCCGGCGCCCAGGTCATACGCCGCCTCGATCAACGCATCGTCCAGGCTTTCCACCACGGAGACCAGGGGCACGACCATGAACAGCATGGAGCTGTACACCAGGCCCATAATCATGGTGGCGTCGCGATACAGCATCTCCACGGGTTGGGTGAGCAGCCCAAACCGTATCAGGAAATAATTGACCACCCCCGATTCCCTCAAAAGGATCATCCAACCATACACCCGCACCAGTTCGCTGACCCAGAAGGGGAGCAGCAAAAGGATCAGCAGAAAGCCCCTAAGCCGCACCGCGGCCGCTTTGGCGATGTAAAAGGCAACGGGCATGGCCAGAAAAAAGGTGATGACGGTGGTGATGGTCGAATAAATGGCGGTCCGGACGAAGGTGCGCCAATAAATGGGTTCAATGAAAAAACGCTGGTAGTTCACGAGGGTCCAACCGGGATCCCCGCCCGGGTTTCGGCTCCTGAAACTCATGACCAACAGGTCGATGTGCGGGAGTACGATGAGCAACAGAAGCCAGGCCAACACGGGGGCCAGAAAAATCCAGAAGGCCGCCTTGGCGCGCATGGTGTCATTCCCCCGATCGGGGTTTGGGGTCCCCGAAGCCCGCTTTCGGCGCCGTGCCGGGCGAGGCATGCCTGGCCCTCGCGGCCCCCTTCACCTCAGACCTATTCGGGTCCATTAGGCGATAACCTGATCTCAACGACGTTCTCCGGTCCATATCTCGCGGCCGGATGGGCTCAACCGTCCGACCGGAACAGAATCCCGGCCTCCGGACGCCAACCCGCCGTGATCGTCCGGCCGGGTTCCAAATGGGCGAAAAGCTGGTTCTGAGGCAGGGTTACCAGGATTTCCAAATCGGTTGGCGTTACGGTCAACAGCCTGGAATTGGCGCCATCGAACAACACGGCCCGGATGGCGACCTCGAAGGAGTTGTACCCCATGGCCTCACCGGGGTCGATGAGGATGGCTTCGGGCCGGAGGAAAAGATTCACGCGGTCGCCCGGAGCCAAGGTTTCCCTTGAACGGGCGCGGAAAACCACCCCATCCTGGGTCCTCATGACCGCTTCCCCGTCCCGAACCTCGTTCACCGTGCCCGGCCAAACATTGTTGTCCCCCACGAACCCGGCCACGAAGGGCGTGTTCGGCTGACCATACAGTTCCTGAGGCGTTCCGATCTGTTCGAAACGGCCCTTGTTCATCACCGCCACCTGGTCGGACATGACCAGGGCCTCGGACTGATCGTGGGTGATATAGATGAACGTGGTCCCCACCTGGTTTTGGAGCTTCTTCAGCTCCACCTTCATCCGTTCCCGAAGCTTCAGGTCCAGGGCGCCCAGGGGTTCGTCCAGCAAGAGGACGGATGGTTCGAGCACCAAACAGCGGGCGATGGCCACCCGTTGTTTCTGTCCGCCCGAAAGCTGGTGAATCTTCTTGTCCCCGAAACCGGGCAGCCCCACCCGTTCAAGAATGCGGTCGACTCTGGTTTGGATTTCCGCCCCGGTCACCTTCCGCCGCTTCAGGCCAAAGGCAATGTTTTCCCTCACGTTCATCATGGGAAAAAGAGCCAGGTGCTGAAACACCAGGTTGACGGGCCGCTGGTTCGGAGCCACGCCCAGCATGTTTTTGCCCCGGATTTCGATGATCCCGGAGGTAGGCTCCTCGAAACCGGCCACCATGCGCAAAATAGTGGTTTTGCCGCATCCCGAAGGGCCCAGAATGGAAAAAAAGGAACCCTTGGGGACGTCGAAATCGACGTGATCCACCGCCGTGAATCCGCCGAACCGCTTCACCAGGTCGCGGATGGAAAGGTCGTTATCCATGGTTTTCCATAAACCGTTGTCGAAACCGGCCCCACGGGCAAAAGGGGATTCCGCCAGCGAGGCCGGTCGGTTGGATGGAAAAGAATTCCCCTCGGCCCGGCCGCGAGGAACCTTCTTCGTTTCCGTTTTACTGGGCGGCCTTGATCTTATCCAGAACCGTGCCTTCCATGCTTTCCAGCTTGGCCGGAACCGGCGGATACCATTTGATGTTGTCTACGGCCGCCTGGGGGAAGCACCGTTCCAGGTTGCTCCGAAAATCCGCCGCCACCTGGGCGTTGGCGTCCTTCGAGGCGGTGGCGGTTTTTTCCTGGTTGGTGAAGTACGCCGCGTTTTCCGGCTTGGTCATGAAATTGATCCACTTGTACGCGGCCGCCACGTTCTCGGCCTTGGCCGGAAGGGCGAAAGTGTCGATCCAGCCCAGAGCGCCTTCCTTGGGAGCCACGAAGTCGATGGCCTTGTTTTCTCCGTGCAGCTTCCAGCCGCCGTTGTCCCAGGCCATGGCCACGAACACTTCACCGGAACGCATGGATTCAAGCAGCGCGTCGCCGTTGGTCCAATAATTCTTGACCATGGGTTTGGCCGCGATCAAGGTCTTTTCCACCTTGTCCAGCATGGCCTGGTACGCGGCAGGGTCGGCGTACAGATCAAAGGGTTTATACCCCAAAGCGAACCCCATGGCGATCAAGGTGGGCCGCTTCACCCGGTAGCTGACCCGGCCTTTGTATTTTTCACTCAAAAGGTCGTTGTAGCTGCTGGCGCCCGCCGCCTTTTCGCCGTTCACGATCAAACCATCGGTGCCCCAGCAAAAAGGAACCGCGTAGGCCTGGCCCTTGACCAACGTGTTTTTCTTTACCGCTTCCAGCATCGAGGCCACGAACAGGGCCGATTCGATCTTCGAAAAATCCATGGGCTGATAGAGGCCGAACTCTTCCTGCACCGAAGAAATCCGGTCCTGACTGGGCTGGGCCAGGTCGAACCCCGCGCCCCGGGTGGCCCGGAGCTTGGCGATCATTTCTTCATTGTTTGAATACGTAACCTCGACCTTGACTTTGGTCTCCTTTTCGAACTTTTCCACCAATTCCTTGGGCGCGTAGCCCTTCCAAGTGAGAATTTTCAGGGTTTCCGCCTGAGCGGCCTGGGAAAAGCAAAACAGGACAAGGGCGGCCAACAGCACGATCTTTTTCATGAGACGCCTTCCTTTCGGTGTATGTTTTGGATTTCAATGAGACCCCGGAGACCTAATATACAACCAACAAGCACCGTTTGTTAATAGTTTGTTACAAATTCGTGAGGCCGTGCGTCGGAAAGCTCCGACGGTTTGGGAAACTCATCAAAAACATCAATAATGATAACGAGATGGAAGACGGCGGGCGGGATCGGGGCGAAGCGGGCCTCGCCCCTTGCGCCCCGTTGGCTGGACGCGGATGCCTATCCACTTGAAACAGCTTGGGATCAACCCTTTCGGCCGTGGGCGATGAAAATGCTGATCCGGGCCTCGTCGGCGCCGCATTGGGACGTGGAACAGCAATCGGCCCCCACGCAATCGACGGCCGAATCCAACAGACCGGCCGCCTTCAACCAACCCAGCACTTCCTCCCGCCGAAACCCCGGCCAGCGGTCGTGGTGTTCCTTCAAAAGGAATTCATGGCGGTGTTCGTCCAGGTCGGTGATGACCAAATGGCCGCCGGGCTTGATGATTCTCGCCATTTCAGCGATGGCCCGGGCCGGGTTTTCCACGTGGTGGAGGAACATGTTGGCCAGGGCATGGTCCACTTCGGCCGCGGCCAGGGGGAGTTTTTCCGCTTCGCCCTCGCGGTAGTCCACCTGTTCCTCCCCGAATTTGGCCCGCATTTCTCCAATCATCCCAGGCGACTGATCCACGGCCACCACCCGGAGTCCGGCCGCCAACAGGGCCTCGGTTAGAAAACCGGTCCCGGCGCCAATGTCGGCGGCGGTCTGGCCGGGCTGGGGTTGGATGACCTTGAGCGCGGCGTCCCGCACGGCGGTGGAGAAAAAAGTGGTACGCATCCGGTCCCACTGGCCGGCGACTTGTTCGAAATAGGGCTTGCTGGTCATGTCGGCTCCTTTCCAACTACATTTCCGGAAAAATGGTTGTTTTACGCCAAAAAAAATTACGGCCGCATCGGCGGGGCCGGCGCCCCCCGGCAGCAATCCGCCAGCAGAAAATCCGCCACCGCCCGGATCACCTGGAATTCCGCCCGGCACC
>JAGVGV010000255.1 GCA_020056895.1 Deltaproteobacteria bacterium | reverse complement strand
GGTCATCGAATCGGCCAAGCAGTATCTGCCCAAGCTGGCGGCCGGATACCAGGACCCCCGGGTCCAGGTGCACGTGGCCGACGGCGCGAAGTTCGTATCCGAACGGGAAGGGTACTACGACGTGATCATCGTGGACAGTTCGGACCCCGTGGGTCCGGCGGTGGTCCTGTTCCGCCAGGAATTTTTCGCCACTTGTAAAAAAGCGCTCCGGCCCGGCGGGGTGATGGTCACCCAGGCCGAATCCTTCTACCTTTACGGCCCCTTGATCCAGGAAATGTTCGGTTTCCTGGTCAATCTGTTCCCTCGGGCCCACTACTTCACCACCAAGGTTCCCACGTATCCCAGTGGAACCATTGGCTTTTCGTTCTGCTCCATGGGGCCCGATCCGTTGGCTCCGGTGGATCCCGCCCGGGCCAAGGCTCTGGGCAAGCTGGAATACTATACGCCGGCGGTGGGCCGGGCCGCCTTTGCTCTGCCTCAACGGGCTCTGGACCTTTTACCGGAACCCATTGCCCGGCTGCAGGCGGTGCTGTAAGTCGAACGGGTTTTTTATTCGAACGGCGATACCGAACATCGGGTCGCCATGTTCGTTTTCCGTTGTTGGGCCTGGGGTTGCATCAGGGATGCGCTCCGGGCCCAACACCGGCCCCGCCTTCCGGTTCCCCCTGTTTTTCCGCCTTGCGGCCATCCCAATTTCCGCGCCGTGCCGGTTAGTGGCCGTCGCTGGATGACCGTTCGTCCAAGGTTTGGCGAATGGTCCGGGACAACTGATCCACCAGAACGGGTTTCGTGAGCACGGCTCGGACGCCCTTGGCCAAAGCGGTTTCCGGGTTGGCCATTTTGCTGAATCCCGTGGCCAGGACAATGGGAATGCCCGGCCGCAGAGCCAGGGCCTTTTGAGCGAAATCCAGCCCGGTCATCCGGGGCATGGTCTGATCGGTGAGGATCAGGTCGAATCCCTTGGGATCGGCGGCGAAGGCTTCGAAAGCCGCCAAACTGTCGGTGAAGGGGACCACCCGGTATCCCAGTCGGGTGAGCACTTGCTGTAAAACGTCCACCAGGGGCGGTTCGTCGTCCACCAGCAGAATCCGTTCTTTTTTTCCGTGGGACAAAGACTCTTTGGGGGATGCCGCGGGCGGCGCCGCATCGGGCAGCATGGGCAGGTAAATCTCGAACAAGGCGCCCTGGCCCGGCGAACTTTCCACTCGGATCACGCCGTCATGCCTCTGGATGATCCCATGAACCGTGGCCAACCCCAGCCCGGTTCCCTCCCCAGGGGCCTTGGTGGTGTAATAGGGGTCGAAAATCCGGTCCATGATCTCCGGATCGATTCCCCGGCCGGTATCCCGGACCCACAGCCGGACATAGGAACCGGTTTTAAGGCCGAGGAAATTCCGGGCTTGTTCGTCATCCAGATCCCGGGTATCCAGCCCCACCGCAAGCCGGCCGCCGTTTTCGCCCATGGCGTGGGCGGCGTTGGTGCAAAGGTTCATGAGCACCTGGTGAATCTGGGTGGGGTCGCCCAAGATGGCGGCGCATTCGGATTTAATCTCCTGGCGGATTTCTATGGTGGAAGGCAGCGAGGCCCGGAGCAGTTTCAAGGCTTCCTTGACCACGGGACCGGGTTCCAGGGGGATCAGTTCGGCCTCGCTTCGTCGGGAAAAAGCCAGAATCTGGCGGACCAGCGAGGTGGCCCGGCCGCAGGCCTGGATCACCTGAGTCAGATGCTGCCGGGTGCGGGACCCGGGTTCCACTTCCAGGTTGGCCAGTTGGGCATAACCCAGGATAGCCCCTAAAATGTTGTTGAAGTCGTGGGCGATGCCGCCCGCCAAAACGCCGATGGCTTCCATTTTCTGGGCCTGGCGGAGCTGTTCCTGGAGCCGCTGGGTTTCTTCGCGCTGGCGGCGGCGTTCGGCCTGAAGCCTGAGCGTCCAGATGCCCTGAGCCAAGTCCGCCGCCATGTCGGCCAACAGCCGCACTTCTTCCTCGTCGAACAGATCCTGGCCGGAAAGAATGGTCAGGGTGCCAATGGTTTTCCGTTCCATGGTCAACGGCAAGGCCAAGGCCGAAACAAACCCTTCCTTCAAGGCAATGGCCCGCCAGGGGGCGAAGTCGGGATCGGCCCGGATATCCCGGACCACCACCGGCCGGCCAGTCCGGATGGCCGTGCCCGAAGGCCCCCGGCCTCGTTCGGTATCGGCCCAGGTCAGTTCGAGCCGATCCAGATAATCACGATGATCCCCAAAATAGGCCGCCACCCGGATGCCTTTGGCTTCGTTTTCCTCGGCCAGCCCCACCCAGGCCAGGCGGTACCCCCCCTCGGCCACCAGAGTGCGGCAGATTTCGACCAACAGATCGCTTTCGTTCTGGACTCGGACCAGAACGGAATGGCCGGCCCGGATGGTGTTGAGCGCCCGGTTCAGGCGCTTCATTTCCACTTCGGCTTCGATCTGTTCGGTCACGTCCTCCCGGATCAGAATGCCGCCTTCCACTCGGTCGTTCCGGATCAAAGGCACGGCCCGAAGGTTCATGTACCCCGAATGGCCTCCGGAAAAGGCCGGACAGAACACGTCGTTCATCTGGACCGTCCTTCCATTCAGAACCGCGTGCAAGGCCTCGCCGATCCCGGATTGGACCACCGCCGGCAGATCGAAAATACTTTTACCAATGAAATGATCCTTGCCATACCGGTTCCGAGCAAAGGTTTTCAAATGAAAATTGTTGATGAATCGAACCTTGCCATCCGCGCCGAAGCTGGTGATGGAGATCGGCGTTTCCTCGAAGAGGGTTCGATATTTTTCTTCGGAGTCCATAAGTTGCTCCTCGGTTCGTCGGTGTTCTTCGATTTCCGCCATCAACCGCTGATTCGCTTCCTCGATCCGCGCCGTTCGTTCCCGGATCCGTACCTCCAGGCGGTCGTTGGCTTCTCTGAGCCTGGTTTCCGCTTCCCGGCGGCGTTCGCCTTCCGCCGCGATCCGGATATTCAACAGACTTTGGGCCCGGAGAATGAAATAGGCCAGAGCGGTGGCCACGGCGCTGGTGAACAGAACCGTGGTCACGTTGGACTGGACCAGCGTTTGACCGGGGAAAAGGACGTATTTGACGAACTGATAAGCGGCCATAATGGTTATGGCCAGCAAAAGCACGAGAAGAAGCCGTGAAAGATGACGTGGCGCGATATGACGCGCCGACCCGGGGATAAGGGGTCCGGGATGGCCATTCGGGTCTTTGGGATCGGTATCGGTCATCCATTTTTCCTTCAGCGTATTATTGCTTTGGTCTCACCGAAACGCCGTATCATACCATTTTTCCCAACCCCAAAAATCGTAATCAGGAAGTCTTCCAGGTAACAAGGAACGTGCCAAGTTGGTGAAGGACCAACGAAGGCCGGCCAGCCGGCCATGTGGGCGAACGGGACCTTGGAGGCTTCCCTCGGCGCCGTTGGAGGCTGTCGGCTTTTTTTCGGGTACGTAAAAGAAACCTCCGGCTGATTATGATCTCCGTACTGGGGGACATCCGCTTTTCGATCGTCCTTGGACACCCATTTTTCAAGAGGACATCCATTTTTTGTCCAGAGACGAACACCGGCCGGCCTTGTTTCCTCGAAGGCGGGGCGTTGGTCTGGACAGGCGGGCGTTTACGCCTTACCATGGACGTGCCGCTCAATTCCGGAACCGGGATGTGAATCCGGGGGCGCGGCGGGAGGTTTTTAGATGGCGCGTGTGGATGATTACAAGGAGGCCCTGCGGCTGGCCTCGGCCCAGGTGCGGGAAAAAGACCCCGAAGAAACCGCCCGGTTGTCCGGGGCCAGGTACGATTTCGAGAGCAAGGCTTTTCATTTTTCTTTCTTGGGCCGGGACATCCAGGCGGGCTTTTGGGAGCCCCGGGTGGTCTATACGGATACCGGCCAGGATGCGGATCTGCCTGAAAAAGTGCTGGTGTACCATTATCTTCACCAGGCCAAGGGCGTTCCGGCGCTGGGCCGGGACGTGGATTTCCGCGAGCTTCCCGGCGGAGAATTCTATCATGCGGCGTTTGACAAACGGGCGCAGATTCCTCTGGTGAAAACCTTCGGCTCCGATCCGGACCGGTTGACCGCCTCGGCCCCGTCTTTGGGCGGTGAACCTCTGGCGGGCAAAGGGGACGCGGCGGCTCGGTTCCAGGTGTTTCCCCGGGTTTCCGTCACCCTGATCGTCTGGGGAGGGGATGATGAATTCGAACCCAGCGGCAAGATCCTGTTCGACCCTTCGATCAAGCACTATCTGACCACCGAAGACGCGGCCTGGGCGGCGTCCATGGTGGTGTACAAGCTGATGCGGACCAAGGCTCCGCAAGGAAAGGATGCCAAGCCATGAAGATCGCCGTAAGCGGAAAAGGCGGGGTGGGCAAAACCACTCTGTCGGCCACCCTGGCCCGCATCTTCGCCCGGGAAGGATACAAGGTTCTGGCCATCGACGCCGATCCCGACGCCAACCTGGCCGGAGCCCTGGGATTCAAGACACCCGAGGAAGTCATTCCCATCGCCATGATGCGGGAACTGATCGCCGAACGGACCGGGACTCAGCCCGGTACTTACGGCTCGGTGTTCCGAATGAATCCCAAGGTGGACGATCTGCCCGACACCATCGCCAAGGAGATCGACGGCATTCGGTTCATGACCTTGGGGGGAGTGAAAAAGGGCGGAGGCGGGTGCGTCTGCCCCGAAAGCGTGTTGCTGAAAAACCTGGTGATGCACCTGGTGCTGGGGCGGGATGAAGTGGTGATTATGGACATGGAGGCGGGTCTCGAACACCTGGGCCGGGCCACCAGCACGGGCGTGGACCACCTGATCGTAGTGGTGGAACCGGGCCGGCGGAGCCTGGAAACGGCCGAAGTGATCCGGAAGCTGGCCGGGGACATCAAGCTGTCCAAGGTGGAAGTGGTGGGCAACAAGGTGCGCGATCGCCGCGACGAAGACTTCATCCGCCAGGGGTTGCCGGATTTCCCGATCCTGGGGTTCATTCCGTACAACGCGGATGTAATCGAAGCGGACCTTTCGGGCCGGGCGGTTTATGAAACCTCGCCCGGGACCGTGGCCGCGGTCCAGGGGATTTTCAACAAGCTCAACGGCAAGGCATAAAAACGCCGCCCCCCGTCAACGGGCGCGGTTCCGTACATGAAAGAGGAGTGGGGGCGTGGCTTGCCGCGCCCGGGCGTAGGTTTCAGTGTTTCGCCGGCCGGCCCCAAAGCTGGGCCACCAACATACCGGCCAGCATCAATCCGGCTCCGATCAGGGACCGGCGGGTCAGGGATTCCCCCAGGACCAGCCAGCCGGCCAACGCGGCCACCACGGCTTCGAGGGACAGGATGATGGCCGCGTGGGTGGGCGGGGAATCCTTCTGCCCGGCCACCTGGAGGGTGAAGCCCACACCCACGGACATGAAGCCGCCCCAAAGCAGGGCGCCCCAGGCGGCTTTCATGGCTTCCAAAGTGATCGTTTCACCGGCGATGAACGAAGCCCCCAGGCTGAAGACCCCGCAAACCGACGCCTGGCCAAAAGCCAGCACCGCGGTTTGAACGCGGGGGGAAAGCCAGCCGATCAGCCACACATGGCCGGCCCAGACCACCGCGCAGGCCAGCACCCAGGCGTCTCCGGGGGCCAGAGTAAAGGTTTCGGTAACGCTTAAAAGATACAACCCCGCCGCGCCCATGGCCACACCCAGCCATACCCCGGCTCCGGCCCGATGCCCCCACAACAGCCCTAATATCGGAACGATTACTACGTACAACCCGGTGATGAATCCGGCGTTCCCGGCCGTGGTGGTCACCAGCCCCTTCTGTTGAAGGTTGATGCCCAAAAACAGCACGGAGCCGATCACCAAGGACCCCCACAGCCAGGGCCGGGAGCCCGCTTTCAGGAAATCCGCCGGAGGCTTGCTTTTTTGAATCCAGGCCAGGGGCGCCAGAGCCAGGGCGCCGATCAGAAACCGGATCCCGGAATAGCTCAAGGGGCCCAGATGCTCCATGCCCATACGCTGGGCCACGAAGGTGCCCCCCCAAACGGCGGCCGCCGTGAACAACAACAGATTGGCCCGGATGATTCGGCTGTCCATGATGAAGGGGCTCCCCAATCAATGCATTACGTAAACAAGCTGGGATTTGTACCAGACCCGGACCCGCCTGTAAAGACGTGAGGTTGGCCGGTTTCCGGCTCGGGCGCAGGGAAGGCTCAATCCATGGATTGACGGGAACGGCCCGATGGACAAGAATAGGAACCATAGTCTCCAGGGGGACGGGAAACCGCTTCACCCTTTTTGATTCGAAATCAGGCCGGCCGGATCACGGTTTCTCACCAAACGGGAGGAGGTTTCCATGGACCTTTCGCGACGAGCCCCCCTGTTCATCTTTCTGGGTATCTGTCTCAATTGCCTGGGGTCTCTCATCACCACCTATTTCCCCGTACCTCTTTTTTTGGACAGCAACGGAACCATATTGGCCGCCGTGGTCCTGGGGCCCTGGCTGGGCGGCTTTACCGGACTGGCCACCAACCTGATTTTGGGGCTTATTTTCAACCCCACCTTCATCCCCTTCGCCGTGGTCAACACCTTTATCGGCCTGGCGGCGGGGTGGATCAGCCAGCGGTGGGGGTACGAACGTTTCTGGCTGCCTTTGTCATCCGGAGTTTTTTTGGGCCTGACCTGCGCCATTTTGGCCACGCCCATCGCGGTCTATCTTTTTGGCGGCCTGACCGGAGCCGAAGGCGTGGACAAGATGGTCCAGGCTTTTTACCAATCGGGCCAGGAGATTCTTTCCAGTACCTTCTTCGCCCGGATTCTGACCAATATGGCCGACAAGACCGTGGGCGCCTTCCTGGTATGGGGTATCGTGCTTCTCATACCCACGGCCTGGCGGGGATACGCCCATGGGCCAGGCGCGGCGCTCGGGACGGGGGAACCCATCGTTGGATGACCCGGGTTTTCATCGAAGCCCGAGGCTGACCATCAATTTGGTCCGAACGGGCTCGGTTCAGGCGGCTCTGGTGCTTATCGCCGGGCTGATCCTGGCGCTCGCGGAATCCGCGGCCCAGGCCCAGACGCCCTTGCGGATCGTGGGCGACCAGACCAATCCGCCCTACGAATTCCAGGACACTCAGGGCCGCCCCCGGGGTATTCTGGTGGATTGGTGGAACCTTTGGTCGCAAAAGACCGGCCGGCCCATTGAATACATTTTGGCGCCTCAGGACCGGATACGGTCCATGGTTCTTTCGGGCCAGGCCGACCTGATCGGCGCCGTTCAGACTTTGGCTGGGGACCAGGATTCCGAACTCACGTATACCACCCCCCTTTTTGAATCCTCCGTTTATGTCTTCAGCTATGCCTCCGTTGGCCGGCTGAATACTTTGGACCAGATCGCGCCGTACCGGGTGGGCTGCGTGAAGGATGGTTCGGCGGCCCAGGTTTTTTCCCGGCGGGCTCCCGAGCAGCCCACGGTGATTTATCCGGTTCGCGGCGCCATGCTCCGGGACGCGGTGAAGGGCCGGATCCGGGTGATGGCGGGCGAGGAGAAAAAGCTTTTATGGGCGCTGGGGGAAGCCGGCCTGGTGGGGCACTATCGGCAGGCGGAGCAACCTTTGGGCATGGTCCAGTTCCGCGCGGCCGTAATCCCCAGCCGGATGGAACTGAAAGCCGAACTGGACCGGGGAATCCCGTCCGTTACCAACCGGGACGTCAAGACCATGCTTCGCCGCTGGAGCGGCATGTCCGGGGGACACCGGATCCCCTGGCCCATGGTCAGCATGGGCATTTTGATCCTGGGCGGAGTGACCATCGCCTTTCTGTTCTGGCTGTGGAATGAACAACTGAGGCGCCAGGTGGCCCGGGCCACGGCGGACCTTACGGAAAAACAGAACAAAATCCTGGAATCCGAAGCTCAGCTTCGAGCCGGGGAACAGCGGTACCGCCTGCTTTTCGGCGAAGCCAAAAAAGCCGAAGAACTGTACCGATCCCTCCTGGCTTCATCGGCCGACGCCATTTTGTTGACCGACCTTTCCGGCCGGCCTGTATACGCCAACCCCTCCTTCACCGAAACCTTTGGCTTTTCGGTCCAGGATCTCATCGATCACCCCAACGCGTTCACTTCTCCCGAACTGGTCGTCCAAACCCAGGAAGTCGTTCACGCCGCGGTGGCCGACGGCCTCCCCCGCCGGGGGTTGGAAGCCCGCCGCCGAACCCGGGACGGCCGGGCGGTGGTGGTGAACTGGAGCGTTTCCCGCTATTCCGATCACGAAGGCCAGCCCGTGGGGCTCCTGGTAATTCTCAGGGATATCACCGCCTCGAAAAGGGCTCAGGATGACCTGATCCAAAGCGAACAGCGCCAACGCGCCATCCTGGATGCCGCTCCCGACCC
>JAGVGV010000226.1 GCA_020056895.1 Deltaproteobacteria bacterium | reverse complement strand
TTCTGCCAGCCAAGGAACGTGAGGTACCCCGCCGGGTCCACAAAGCGGATGTTCGGACCGGGGACGATGCCGGCGTCCTGGAGCCGGGCCCGAGTCCTTGGATGGACCGGAAACAGAATGACCAGGGATCGGCCGATTTCGTCCAGCCGAGCCATCAGACGTTTCAAACGGTCCGGATCGTCCACGTTCGACGGCCGGTGAAGAGTGACCAGGGCAAAGTCCGTCTCCGGAGCGCCCTGGCCGTCCGCCTGAGGCAGCAAGCGAACCAGGGTATCGATCATCACGTTGCCCACGAAATGGATCCGGGCCGGGTCCACGCCTTCCCGTTTCAGGTTGTCGTCGCCATCAGTCGAAGGCGTGAACAGCAGGTTGGCCAATTGGTCCGTAACCAGGCGGTTGATCTCTTCGGGCATGGTCCGGTCAAAGGACCGGAGCCCCGCCTCGACGTGGCCCACCCGGACGCCCCGTTTGACCGCCACCATCGTCGCGGCCACGGTGGAATTCACGTCTCCGTATACCAGCACCAGATCGGGCCTGCGGCGGATCAACGTTTCTTCAAAGGCCATCATGATTCGGGCGGTTTGCTCGGCGTGGCTTCCCGAACCCACACCCAGGTTTTCGTCCGGTTTGGGAAGACCCAGTTGCCGGAAAAAAACATCGGACATATTGGCGTCGTAATGCTGGCCGGTGTGGACCAGAGTCTGACGAACGCCCCGGTCCGCCAACGAGGCGAGCACCGGCGCGGCTTTCATGAAATTAGGCCGGGCGCCCACGACGTGGAGCACATGGAGGGTCGATAAGGTCATGAACGGGCCGGTCCTTTCAATCGGGCGGAAATCAACCGGAAGGCCATCCGGAATCTTCGGCCCAGGCCTTCCCGGGCCAGCACCCATTCCCGGTAGAACCGGGGATTCAGGTAGAAAAACCGGCCGAACCGGCGCTGGAATTTGCGGCGGGCGAAGAAGGAATGAATGTAATAAAAGGCGTCCAGGATTTCATCGGGCCCCAGTTCTTCGGTCCGCATGACCGGCTGATACCCTTCGGTATATGTGGGCGACGTGACGTACCGAGACCACTCCTCGGTCAGAATCAACCCCTTGGCCTTGGCTTCCTGGTACAGTTCGGTGCCGGGAAAGGGGCAGGTGATGGCCACCATCACGTCGTCGCCGATTTCCTGAAGCAACCGGACCGTTTGGGCCGCCGACGTTCTGGTTTCGCCCAAATTCCCAACCATCACGAAGCTGCCGGTGGAAAGCCCCACATCCCGGGCCAGCCGGTGGGCCGAAATGATCTGGTCGTCGGTGATGTTTTTCCGCATCCGCCGCCGCACTTCCAGGTCTCCGGTTTCCACTCCAAAATCCACCCTTATGCAACCCGCCGCCTTCATCGCTTCCAGCATCTCCCGGTCCACGGTGTTCACGCGGGCATTGGCCATCCACCGGAAAGGGATGCCGCTCTGGCGGACCATGTCCGAAAATTCGATCACCCTTTTTTTCTGAAGTGTAATCAAATCGTCCACGAAGTCGAACTGGATCATACCGTAGGTTTGGTGAAGGTACATCACTTCGTCGAAAATATTTTGGGCGCTTCGGGGCCGGAACTTGCGCCTGAAAATGGTGTGCGAATCGCAAAAGGTGCAGGGATTGGGGCAGCCCCGGCTGGACAACAAGGCGAAAACCGGCGATTCGCCGGCCGCGCTGATGGAAAAAACGTTGTATTGCCGAAGATCGAAATGCTTCCAGGCCGGAAAGGGAAGCTGGTCCAGGTCGCCGATCAGGTCCCGGGGGCCGTTGTCCACGAAGCCGCCGTCCATTCGCCGGACCAGGCCCGGTATGTTTTCCAAACCCCGCTGATCCCGGAGAGCCGACGCCAGTTCGACAAGGGTTTCCTCGCCTTCCCCCCCGGACCACCAGGTCCAGCTCGGGAATTTCGCCGAGCGTTCGTTCCGGAATGGACGACGGATGAGGCCCGCCAGCCACCAAAGGCGTTTGAGGCAGAATCCGCTTGATGATCTGGGCCAACCCCCTGGCGGCGGCGAATTGGCTGGTCATGAACGACAGCCCCACCAACAGCCAGGGCCGTGAGGTCAAAAGGTCCGCCAGGGCCGATTCGGACCGGGGGGCCACGTTCAGGTCCACCACCGTGGGCGAAAAACCGCCCTGTTCGGCGAAGGCGGCCAGATACGCCAAGCCCAGGGGCGGGCTTTTACGCGGATAGTTATACACCGGGTAGATCAGCAACAGTTCGTTGGACATCAAATCAGAACCGCCATACTTTGAACCAGGCCTTCCACGCCTGGGAAGCCGCTTTATATAGTGGATTCCGAAGTTGAGCCGTCCAGCGGTCGGCCCAGTCGCGATACCGATCGTCGCCGGTCAGGGCATGCATGGCCCGCATCTGGACGATATGGAGGTTCTGATAGTACCGGCTGGCGGGCATGACCGGCAGGCCCGGCTCGGCCAAGTCGTACGACGTCCAGAATCCCAGATCGTACCGATTCAGGTTGCCCGTCAGGGTTTCCAGGCAAGCGTCCCAAAGGCTCCGGGCTTCGGAATCCTCGAAATAGACGGCGTAGTCCCTTACGCCCCAAAGGGACCAGATGAAGCCGTTGAGCACGTGGTTGGGCGGAGTGACGATGTACTCCTCGAGCCAGGTCCGGCCCTCGGAATCGTCCAACACGCCGCCTTCGTGGTCCCGGGCCAGGTACCGAAAGGCTTTGAAGGCATCGTGGGCCGCCGTCAGGTACCGTTCGTCCCCACAGGCCTGAAACGCCCGGAGGCAGACCGAAATTCCCTGGCCCTGAGCCAGGGCCGACCGCCACGGCGACGAAAGAAAATTCCTCATTTGGAAAGGAAATTCATATTCCCAAAGGAGCACCTGGTCCCGGACCCTCCGGCCGTGGTCCAGGAAATACGCGGCCTGAGTCAGGAATTCAGCGTTCCGGTCTTCGCCCTTGTGCATCCGGTCCCAGTATCCCAGAGCCAGTTGGGCCACGGCGTTGGGGTTGTACTGGAGCCCCAGGCTGCCCTTGTAATCCAGAACGATCACACCTTTGGGGTCCGTGGTCTTTATCCG
>JAGVGV010000520.1 GCA_020056895.1 Deltaproteobacteria bacterium | reverse complement strand
GCTCTTCCGATCTGTCATTACTTTGGTGGTGGGAGGCGTGGGCTGGTTTGGGGTTTCCCGGTTGAACGGCTACCTGAACAAAATCGCCCTCACCAACATGCCCGGCATTTCCCTGCTGGGTCAAATGCAGTATGAAATGGCTTCCCTTCGCACCGTAATGAGAACCTTGTTGAGCCAGAACATTCCGCCGGCCGATCGCGGCCGTCAGATCCAGGAATACGCGTCTCACCTGCTGGCGTTCGAAACGGCTCAGCTCGGATACCAGGCCATGTCCCGATCGAACGAGGAAGAAGCCCTGTGGAAGGAATTTCTGGCCGCTTCGGCCACTTGGCTCGAACAAAACAGCGAGGTCATCAACCGCATTCGCACCGTCGAGGAATCGGGCCTGTCCAATCCGGAAGCGATATTGTCCCAAATCCAAAAAATCAAGGTGGGTCACCATCACCTGGAAATTCAGTTGTTGGACGCCATTTTGAATGGGTCCGCCTTTGAAGGGGGCGACAGCCCGACCGATTGCCAATACGGCCGCTGGATCGCCGGCTTTAAAACGGATAACCAGGTTTACAAGAAAACACGCCCGAAAATGGACGCGCCCCACGCCAGGATGCACGAAATCATCGGTATCATCAAGGATCATGTGTCCAAGGGCGAACGGGTGACGGCCAGGGATATCCTGGAAAAGGAATTCAGACCCAATACGGCTGAATTCGTCGCCGGCCTCGATGCCCTGGAAAAGGAAACCCAGCGGATCAATACCTTGTACGACGAAATGAACGATCTGGTTCTGGGGGAAAAACAAGGGGCGCTTCAAACCAAGGTGTTCGACACCCTGGCTCAACTGGCCCAAATCAACAATAATAACGCCAATCACGAACAAGCGGCTTCGACCCGGGCCCAAGCCATGATCCGGATGGAAGTGGCCGTGGGCATGGCCGCCGGGTTCGTACTGGCCATGATCCTGGGCTTTTTCTCCAGCACGGCCATTACCCGGCCAATCCGGCGGATGGTGGCTCTGTTGCGGGATGTTTCCGAGAAAAACGATCTCACGAAGCGGTTGGATATCAAATCCAAGGATGAACTGGGCGTTTTGGCCGTGAGTTTCAACGGCTTTCTGGAAAACCTCAGACAGGTGATCACCCGGCTGTCCGAACACGTGGGCGAAGTATCGGCGGCCTCCACGGAACTGGCGGCGGTTTCCGAGCAGATGGCCTCGGCCACGGAGCAGATGTCGGTCCAATCCCAGGGCGCGGCGGCCAACGCGGCGGGAATCACCGACCGCATTTCAGCTACGTCCGGGACGGTGAATGGTTTGAGCGAACGGGTTTCGGCCATGGCGGCGGCGGTGGAGGAAATGACGTCGTCCGTGGCGGAAATATCGGTGAACGCTTCCGGATCGGCCCGCACCGCCGGCGAAGCGGCGGAGCTGGCGGCCAACACGGGCAAAACCGTGGAAGACCTGAAAGCCAGTGCCCAGGAAATCGGTCAAGTGGTCGAAGTGATCGTGGATATCGCGGATCAGACCAAACTGCTGGCGTTAAATGCCACCATCGAAGCGGCTCGGGCCGGGGAAGCGGGCAAGGGTTTCGCCGTGGTAGCCAGCGAAGTAAAGGATCTGGCCGGCCAGACCAGCCGGTCCACGGACGATATCCGTCGCCGGATTCAGGGCATTCAGGAGCGCACTCAGGAATCCGCCGTGGCCATCGGCCGGATCGTGGGCGTGATTCACCGGGTGAGCGATATGGCTCAGGGAATCGCGGCGGCGGTGGAACAGCAAAGCGCCACCATCAACGAGATCGCCGGCAACATTTCCCAAGGAGCGGCCGCGTCCACCGAAGTGGCCCAACATACCAACCAGGCCGCGGACCTGACACGGGAAATGTCCCGGGCCATCCAGGAAGTATCCTCCGCGGCCGATTCTTCCGCCGCCGGGGCCGGTCAGGTAAGGGAATCATCCCAGGGGTTGGCCCGGTTGGCCGAAGAACTGAGCAGTCTGGTGAAACAGTTTCAGCTTTAATGCCACGTTGTGACGATGCGGAGGCCGCTGGTATAAAATTGACTATTCCATCGTAGGGGCGAGGCATACCTCGCTTTTTACCACGCCGAGGGGCGGCATGCCGCGCCCCTCCGGCAACAACCGATAATCAAATCACATTCAGTTCCTTTTAAGCACGATCCGGTCTGGGGACCCAACGTCCTCCGGCCCCGGCCCCTCATCCCGGACCACCGCCGCCTGGTACCCCAAAACATCCAGCGGCGACGGGCCGTTATACTCCGGTCCGGTTTCCCCCGAATAATACAGCGATACAATCAGCCCCTTGAGCCCCACCCGGCCCATACGGATCAGGGCGCCCAAGGGGCCGGGCAGCCGTTGGCTCCATTCCAGAAACCCCGGCAGCCGCCGGACCACGGGGCCGGGCAACAGGGAAAGAACCGTCAGGGCGGTCTGGAGGTCCCGGCGGTCCGGTTCGTCCAAATAGGCCAGAATCCGGCCGGCATGGGTTCGGCAGCCGGTGGCGGAAAACGAGGGCAGGTCCTCATCGCCGGGAATGAAGGCGTCGCCGATCCGATCCAGGCCTTTAAGCTGGCGGGGGCTCAATATCGGGACGGCTCGGGTCATGATTTCAGGCCTCGCTCGCCACATGTCCGG
>JAGVGV010000456.1 GCA_020056895.1 Deltaproteobacteria bacterium | reverse complement strand
TCGTCGGTCAGGTAGCAGGCCGGGTCCGGAGCCCAGGGGTCCCCGGTGGCCGCTTCGGCTCGGGCCCGGAAATTACCGCCGCAAACCTCGATCCACCGGCAGCCGGCGCACCGGCCCTTAAGGCGGGGTTTCTTGTCCTTGAGGTCGGCCAGAAGCTCGACGCCGGGATCAGTCCAGATTTCGGAAAACGGCCGTTGGCGGACATTGCCGAAGGTGTGGTTCCGCCAGAACTGGTCCGCGTGGACCGCTCCGTCCCAAGACACGCAGCCGATGCCCCGGCCCGAACTGTTGCCTTCGTTCATCTGAAGCAGTTCCAACACATCGGCGGCCCGAGGGCTTTTTTCCTTAAGGAGCCTAAGATAGATGTACGGCCCGTCGGCGTGGTTGTCCACGGTGAGCACTTCGGCGGCCCGGCCTTGGTCGTGGAGTTTTTTGGTGCGGTCGATGATCATGTCCACCAGGGTTCTGGTTTCGGCGTGGTCCAGGTCTTCGGCCATGAGGGCCGAACCGCGGCCGGAATAGACCAGGTGATAAAAGCAGATGCGGGGCACGCCTTCCCGTTCCAAAAGATCGAAAATCCCCGACACTTCCGCCTGGTTCCGGCGGTTGATGGTGAACCGGAGCCCCACCTTCAGGCCCACCTCCAGGCAGTTGCGAATGCCTTCCAGCGCGGCCGTGAAGGCGCCAGCGACCCCCCGGAACCGGTCGTTCACTTCGGCCAGCCCATCCAGGCTGATGCCCACGTACGACAATCCCAGGTCTTTGAACTCCAGGGCCTTGTCCCGGCCGATCAAGGTGCCGTTGGTGCTGATTACGGCCCGCATGCCCCGGCTGACGGCCCGCTGGATCAACAACGTCAGGTCGGCCCGCATGAGCGGTTCCCCGCCCGAAAACAGCATGACCGGCGAACCGAAGTCGGCCAGATCGTCGATCAGCCGGCGCCCTTCTTCGGTGGTCAGTTCGTCCGGGCCGCTGGCGGCCTTGGCGTGGGCATAGCAGTGAACGCATTTCAGGTTGCAGGCCCGGGTCATGTTCCAGACCACCACCGGTTTCTTGTCCACCGAAAACTGAAGCAGATGCGAAGGCAACCGGCCCGAATGCCGTCCGTACCGAAGGGCGTCCGATGGCTCCACCGTGCCGCAATACAATTTGGATATGCCGATCATGTCGCTTGGGTCCACTCCATACCTAGGCCGGCCGTTTAAAAATCGGTCCAGGCCGAAATCCGCGCCGGGCAAATTTTCTTATCCGATCCGTGAAGATGACGGCCCTGGGCGGTGATTTTTTCATACCCCATTTTCGTTGAAAAAACAAATGGCCCGGAAAAATTGGGAACGCTTGACAAAGGAATAAGCGGCAGCTTTTGGAGAATCGTTTACTAAATGGAAACCTGATTTGATCCGGTTCAATATTGAAATTTATATAATGATCCGTATCAATTATTGAGTTGACATATACAACTTAATTGGGTTAATGATTCGGCATCGCTTATCCTTTTTGCCAGGAGGGAACTATGACCGCGAACTCCACTCACGTGCTTCACGCCATGATGACCACTCGGCCCGCGTCCATTGTCCGGGGCGAAGGGGTGTACCTTTATGACGACACGGGAAAGCGGTACATCGATGGGTCCAGCGGTCCCATTACCTGCTCCCTGGGCCATGGCCACCCGGAAATGGCCGAGGCCTTGATGGAACAGATGGGCCGGGTGGCGTATGTGTACCGGCTGGATTTCACCACGCCCGTGCTTGAAGAAGCCGCCGCCAAGGTTTCGGAGGCGACCAACGGATGGATGGATAAGGTGTTTTTCGTTTCCGGCGGGTCGGAAGCCACCGAAAGCGCGGTCAAACTGGCTCGCAAATACCATATGGAGCGGGGCGAGCCCGGCCGGTACAAGGTGATCAGCCGCTGGTTGAGCTACCATGGCATGACCATGGGGGCTCTGGCCTGGAGCGGCATGCCAGGCCGGCGAGCCGAATTTGGGCCGTATCTCCTGGAAACCGGTCACATTGCTCCGGCGTACTGCTACCGATGCTGGTTCGGCCGGGAACCGGGGCGGTGCGGGTTGGAATGCGCTCATGCCCTGGAGCGGGAAATTCTTCTTCAAGGTCCCCAAACCGTGGCCGCGTTCATCGCCGAACCGGTTTCGGGCATGGGGCTGTGCGCCGCGCATCCGCCGGATGAGTACTGGGGGGTCATCCGCGACATCTGCGACCGATACGGTGTGTTGTTGATTCTGGACGAAGTGATGACCGGGTTCGGCCGGACCGGAAAATGGTTCGCGTACATGCATTCCGGCGTCAAACCCGATATTCTGGCTTTGGGCAAGGGCCTGGGCGGCGGGTACTTCCCCTTGGGCGCGGCCGCCGTTACGGCTGAAATCGCCGACGCCATCGCCAAAGGGTCCGGATCGTTCACCGCCGGTCACACCTGGGCGGCCAATCCCATGGGCGCGGCCGTGGTCAGCCGGACCATCGACGTATTGCGGCGGGACCAACTGGTGGAACGGGCCGCCGAGTTGGGCCTGTACCTGGGGCAAAAGCTGGGGACGCTGGCCGACCATCCATTGGTGGGCGATATTCGCGGCCGGGGTCTGATGTGGGGCGTGGAACTGGTTGGGGATAAGAAGACCAAAGAGCCTTGCGACCCCGGGAAAAAGCTGTACCAGCACCTGGCGGCCGAATGCATCCGCCAGGGCCTGTATCTGCTGACCTCCGGCGGCTGCGACCAGGGCCGGGCCGGCGACATCCTGATGCTGGCTCCGCCCTTCATCGCCGCTCGTGAGCACATCGACGAGATCGTGGGGATTCTGGGCCGGGTCCTGAACACCCTGACCGAACGATAAAAAAGCAAGGGGGCCGGATGGAGGCCCCCTGACCCTTAATCCATTTTTTTCCGAAATCGGTTCACGTGGAGCTTGTCCTCCAGGCGGACCGGTTTCTGTTTGGCTCGCCGGGCGGTTTCGGCGGGGTAGCCCAGAGGCAGAATCGCCGGGATTTCATAATTTTCCGGTAATTCCAATAGTTCCCTAAGCTTTGGGGTATTCTGGGGGATATAGGTCACCCCGTACAACCCTTCGGCGGCCATGGCCAAAAGGATGTTTTCAATACAGCACCAGACGGAAGCCAGCCCGTTCAGTTCGTAGATTTTTTGGCACTCGGCGACCGGTTTGGAGGTTCGGTACGCCACCACCAGCAGTTCCGGAGCATCCAGGAGCATCCGTTTCTGGCGGGGGATGGCGTCCAGGTACATGGTTCGGGCGGACCCCTCCAGGTGGTTCAGGCTTTTTTCCAGATTTTCCCGGTCCACCAATTCTTCCAGCCGTTCCCCGCCTTCCACCAGGCGGAACCGGACGGCCGGGTCTGGAACCTGAATGAACTCCCATTCCCGAAGGTGGTTGTGAGTGGGGGCCTGAAGCCCGGCTTCGAGCACCCGCCGCAGTTTATCCGGTTCCACCGGCCGGGGATCGAAAGCCCGGATGGTTTTCCGGGCGTAAACCGCCTGGTAAAAATCCATGGCTCCTCTTGTTTTAAAAACCGGGCTCCAGAGTCATGCGGGACTTGGAATGGCCTTCCACCGCCGCTTCGCTGAACCACCAATACCGCTTTTCGCCGGACATGAAGGCGTCCAACTGATCCTTGGCGTGAGGGTCGAACACCCGGCCGGACACTCCGCCGGGCAGCACGGCCACCACTTTTTCCGGGTCGGCCAGGTCGGCCACCATCCGGAGCGAAGCCGATACGACCACGCCGTACGGGTTCCCGAAATCGTACAAACCCCGGTATAGCGTTTCCCCAGACCCAGGAGCCGCAAAGTCGCCGCCCAGCCATTCCTTGCCCGGTCCGGAGCGGCGGATGGGGTTCACGAATTCGTGCCGGTGCGCCTTGCCCCAGGTCCAGCCGGCCTGGTCCGATCCCAATTTGGCTTTCAGGCCTTCGGCGGCCCGAAGCGCGGCCTGGTGGAACAGGAGGTCCCTGGTTTCCTTGGCGGCCGGAGTGGTCACGTCGTCGAACCAGGGGGAATCATTGGTCAATACGGCCCGTTGGAGCCGTTCCTGCCAGAAGTACCAGTTGTCCAGCATCAGCCCGGCCAGGCTCTCGCCCAGTTCATCCTTGTACACGGCCAGAGCAAACTCCCGGTACACGGCCTGAAACAAAGTGGGCCCCACCTGATTGGGGTCGTCCAGGTGGTTCCACGCGGCCAGAGCATCGCCCATGGCCTTGGTGTCCGGGTGGGCGGCCAGAGCTTTGGCCATGAGCGGCGCGATGTTTTCGGCCATCACGTTCAGGGTGTCCCGCTGGTAGGCCCAATGCGCGTCCGCCGACTTTTTTCCGGGCGCGTTCATCAGGGCCATGAGTCTTCGCTGCCGAAAGGAGGGGGAAAGGTGCGTGGAATAATAATATGGGAAGTCCGGACCGATGGTGTCGTGATTGCAGGTGCCCAGCCAGCCTTCGGCCGGGTTCAGGGCATGCGGCATCCGGTCGTAGGGGACGAAACCGGTCCAGTTGTCCTTGTCGTCCCGGACCGGGTATGGCGTCTGGGAATCCCCTTGGGTCCGGATGGGCAGTTTGCCGCTGACCTGCCAGCCGATCTGGCCGTCCATATCGGCGAAAACGAAATTGAGGCTGATCTGGTTCACGTCCTGGAGCGCTTCGCGGATTTGGGCCACGTTTTTGGCCGTGAGCAACCGTTCGAAGCCTAATGAAGGGCTCTGGGCTTCCACCGCGGACCACCGAAGAGACAAGACCTTATCCGCCTTGTATCCCGGCAGCACATCCGACACCACGGGACCCCGGCGGGTCAGACGGATCCGGATGGTTTCCTCCTTGAAGCCGCCCGGCGCTCCCTTTTCCCTTATTTTCAGCCGCTCTTCCACGATTTCGAACGGCTTGGACACGGTTCCTTCGAGGTAGTGATCCGGCTTTTGAGGGTCCGGAGTTTCCACATACAGGTCCTGGGTGTCGCCGTACGCGTTGGTCACGCCCAAGGCGATATGGTCGGTCCGGCCGATGGTCATGCCCGGCACGCCGGGAATGGTAACACCTACGGCTCGAAACTCGGGGGTCATCAGCCCGCAGGGATACCAGGGGCCGGGGAGAATCCGGGCGTCCAGATGGGGGTCGTTGGCCACGATGGGCTTGCCGCCCGCCGAAAGGCCCGGTCCCGTAGCCCAGTTGTTGCTCCCCAGGGCCAGGGTTTCGTTTTTCAGCCATCGGGCCAGCTCGGCCGATGGGTCCAGGCCCAGCCAGGCCGACGTCACGGAAGAGGACGTTCGAGCCACTCCGGTCTGGTTTTCCAACGCGGGATTGATGTTGATGGGAAAAAGTTCGGCCGCCTTTTGGGGGCCCAGTTTTTCCACCAGCATCTGGGCCACCACTTCACTGCCCAGGTTGGCCGCGCTGTTCCAGCCCATGAAATACAGGATGGCCAGGCAGTCCACCGAAGTCCAGGGTTCCGGCTTGAGGCCCGAAAGTTTGAATTCCAAGGGGATTTCCTGAGGGCGATGCTCGATGAAAGCATTGACGCCTTGAGCATATCGTTCCAAAAAGCTCTTGGCCGGCCCGGTCAGGATTTGGGCGTGCTTCTCGGCGGCCCGCCGGAAGCCGTACGTCCGGTGGCGGATGTCCAGCCCCTTGGCCCGCTCGCCCGCCAGTTCGGATATCCGGCCCGAGGCCATCAGCCGGGTCAGTTCCATGGGGAAAAGCCGGTCCTGGGCGGTAACGAACCCTTGGGCGAAAAAGAGATCGTCGTTGTTCTGAGCGCTAAGATAAGCCATGCCGTTTTCGTCCCTCC
>JAGVGV010000153.1 GCA_020056895.1 Deltaproteobacteria bacterium | reverse complement strand
CTATTTTTCCCGTAAATGCATCGACCTGCCCTTGTACGTCCAGTTCGTCATGGGCATCATGGGCGGGATCACGGCTACGATTCCGCACCTTTTGCATATGAAACAGACCGCCGATTCCATTTTCGGCGATAAATACCTGTTTTCCACCATCGCCGCCGGCCGGAACGAATTCGCCCTGGGCACGGTCTCCCTGCTGATGGGCGGCGCGGTCCGGGTGGGCCTCGAGGACAACCTGTGGCTGAGTAAGGGCGAAATGGCCAAAAGCAACGCCGAACTGGTGGAGAAAATGGTGCGGATCGCCAAGGAATTCGGGTACGAACCGGCCTCGCCCGACGAAGCCCGCCAAATGCTGAAGCTCAAAGGCCGGGACAAGGTGAATATGTAAGGTGATGGATTTACCAAGAACCCCATCCCAAAATAATTCTATGACTCTGGATGCTTCGTTGGCGGATGGAGCCCTGGTTTTCGGTGTTCGTTCCCTGTCGATGGTGTTTGGAAAAACCGAGTTGCCCAATCCAACCCCAGGAGGAAAAAATGAAATTCGCGAAAAAGGCGTTGTTCACGGTGCTGCTGGTCGCGGCGGTTCTGGCCCTGACCGGCGGGGCCCAGGCCAAAACCTTCAAAGTGACCATCGCGGCCGGTCATCCGCCCATTTTCCTGTGGGTGTCCATGGCCCGGGATTACATGATTCCGGAAATCGACAAACGGCTGGCCGAAGCGGGTGGGGAACACAAAATCGAATGGAACCAGGCCTGGGGTGGCACGGTGGCCAAACTTGGGGGTGAATTGGACGCCATTCAGGCCGGCGTGGTCGATGCGGGGTTCGTGAGCACCCTGTTCCAGGCCCCCCAAATGCCCCTCCACAATGTCAGCTACATGACGCCCTTCGGTTCCCGGGACATTTTCGCTGTAGTGGATACGGTCACCGAACTCCAGGCCAAAATCCCCGCCTTCAAGGATGAATGGGACCGGCACAACCAGATTTTCCTTGGAGGCGCGGCCCTGGATACCTACGGCCTGCTGACCAGCTTCCCGGTTAAGACCGTGGATGACATCAAGGGGCACAAGATCGCCGCCCCGGGCCCGGCGGCCAACTGGATCAAGAACACCGGCGCCGTGGCCGTGGCCGGCAACCTGAACACCTATTACAACGACATCAAGACCGGCGTGTACGAAGGCGCCCTGACCTTCATGACCGCCGCTTCGGCCGGCAAGCTGCAGGAAGTGGCCCCCCACCTGTGCATGGTGAATTTCGGAGCCCAGTTCGCTGGCGGGGTGAGCATCAACAAGGACGTGTGGGATTCCTTCCCGCCCGAAGTCCAGAAGGTTTTCAAGGAAGTGGGCGCCGAATATTCGAAAAAGCTGGCCCAGGCCCAGGCGGACCGGGCCGACCAGGCGATGAAGACCATGGAAGCCGGCGGAGCCGCGATCACCGTGTTGTCCGATGACGAACGGAAACGCTGGGCCAACACCCTGCCCAACGTGCCTATGGAATGGGCCAAGACCATGGACGAGAAAAAACTGCCCGGCGCCGAAACGGTCAAGGGCTTTTTGAACGGTCTCCGGTCCCGGGGCGCCACCCTGGTCCGGGAGTGGGACAAATAGGCGTGTCCAAGACACTCACCGACAACGGGCCGGGGTCTCCCCCGGCCCGGCCAGGCAGCGGCGCGGGGCCCAACGGTCCGGACCAGGCTCCCCCCGCCCGACGATTCACCTTTGGAAAAATCAGCCAGGTGATGAACGGCATCGGGACCATTTGGGTGTTCATTCTCTTGGTCATCATCAACCTGGACATTGGAGGACGGGCCATCTTCAATCGGCCGATCCGGGGTGTGCCCGAGATCGTATCCATGTCCATCGTGGCCCTGGTTTTCATGCAGATCGCCCACACTCTGCGGGTGGGCCGCCTGACCCGGTCCGACCTGATGACCAATTGGCTGATGAGAACCCGGCCCCGGTTGGGGCATTTCTTCGAGGGCGTCCACCATCTGGTCGGAAGCATTCTGTTCACCGTTTTGTTCTGGGCCAGCCTGCCCATGTTTACCAAAGCCTGGACCATTTCCGAATACGTGGGGGCTGAAGGGGATTTCAAGGCGCCGCTCTGGCCGGTGAAACTGATCGTGCTCATCGGCTGCGTGGCCGGGGGCATCCAATTTCTGATCATCTCCGGCCAGGGTTTCATCCGAGCGTTCACAAAAACGGAAAACGGGAACGAACCATGACCGACCTCCAAATCGGCCTCCTGTCCATCGCCGGCATCCTGCTGTTGATCTATTCCGGCATGCACGTATCCATCGCCCTGGCGATGTTATCCTTCGTCGGCGTTTGGTTGATCAAAGGCAACGTAACCGTGGCAGGAAAAATGCTGGCGTTGGCCGCCGGAGACAGCATCAGCCACTATGATTTCGGCGTGGTTCCCCTGTTCGTGCTGATGGGCATGTTCATATCCGTTTCGGATATCGGAAAGGACACCTTCGAGGTGGCCAACCGTATCTTCCACGGTATCCGGGGTGGACTGGGCGTGGCCACCGTGGCGGCCAACGCCGTTTTCGCCGCCGTGACCGGGATATCCATCGCTTCGGCGGCCGTGTTCACCAAGGTGGCCGTGCCGGAAATGTTGAAACTGGGGTACCGGCCCCGGTTCGCCGTGGGCGTGGTCACCGGGTCCTCGGTGCTGGGCATGCTGATCCCTCCCAGCCTCCTTTTGATCCTCTTCGGCGTTCTGACCGAAACCTCCGTCGGCGATTTGTTCAAGGCCGGGATCCTCCCCGGGATCCTGCTCGCCACCTGTTTTTCGATCATGATCCTGGTGGTGGCGTACCGATACCCGGCTTATATCGGCGGGGATCCGGAAGCCCAAAAAAAATCGGCCGTGCATATGAGTTTTGGAACAGCCGTCTGGAAGCTGCTGCCCATTGCCCTTCTGGTGGCCCTGGTCCTGGGCGGGATTTACGCCGGGTGGTTCACACCCACGGAATCCGGCGCGGTGGGCGCCTTGGGGGCCATGGTCCTGGCCATCGCCAAGCGGCGGCTCTCCCCGGCCGGGCTTTGGCGGGTGCTGGTGGAAACCGGCCACGTAACGGTGGCCGTGCTGTTCTTGATTATTTCCGCCAACATGTACGGCCGAATGCTGGCTCTTTCGAGCATAACCAGTTATATGGCGTCCTGGATCGGAAGCTCCGGGCTGGGCGTCTATTCCTTTCTGGCCATCTACATTTTCATCGTGTTGCTGATGGGCACCATTCTGGATTCCAGTTCCATCATGATGATCGTTGTCCCTTTGGTTCATCCCATCGCCCTGAACCTGCAGCTCAACATGGTCTGGTTCGGCCTGTTGACCGTGATCGCCATCGAAGTGGGTCTTTTGACACCGCCCCTGGGCATCTCCGCCTACGTGGTCAAGGGCGCCTTGGACGACCAAGGCATTTCCCTGGGCGATGTATTCGCCGGAACCTTCCCCTTCGTTCTGATCATGATCCTGGTTCTGTTTCTGTGCGTGCTCTTCCCCGGTCTGAGCCTTTGGTTGATCTGATCCGTTCCAGGGGATGGCTTTCGAGGCAAAAACGCCATCCTCCATGGCCCCCACGCTGGGACCGGCGCGACCAAGGTCCCGGCGTGAGTCCTTCCTGCGTTCGGGAATCCCAAACCGCATTATCCATATGCCCCGTTATGGCGAACCGTGGTATTCTTACCATGAACAAGGGCCATGGACCCTGAACCGTATCCGGTGATGGGGTGAAAATGTCCGATTCCACCTACGTCGTCCGGCGAAAGCCCGACCGGACGCCGGTATCCCTCGACGTTGGCCCCCGCCTCAAGCAGCTCGATATCGAACTGACCGAGCGGTGCAACAACCGCTGTATCCATTGTCTGATTAATCGTCCTTTGAGCGATTCGTCGGCCCAGGCGGACGAAATGACCACCGCCCAGGTCGTCCATATCCTCCGTCAGGCCGCCGGCCTGGGTTGCGCCCAGGTACGGTTCACCGGCGGCGAACCCCTGATCCGGACCGATTTCCAGGATGTTTACCTTTATGCCCGGCGGCTCGGGCTGAAAGTGTCACTCTTCACCAACGCCTGTTTCGTCACGCCGGATGTGGCTCGCCTCTTCGCCCGCGTCCCGCCCCTGGTCCCCATCGAAATCACCGTGTACGGGATGACCCGGGAATCATACGAAGCGGTCACGCGGTCCCGGGGGTCCCATGAATCGTTCCGAAAGGGCCTGGATGAGTTGCTGGCGTGCGGCGCGCCCTTCGTGGTCCGATGGGTGGTGCTGCCACCCAACCGGCACGAAATCCCCGAGTTCGAAGCCTGGGCCAAAACCCTGCCCGGAATAACCGCCGGGCCGGCCTATGTGCTTATGTTGGATCATCGAAGCCGCCGGGACGACCCGGAAAAAAACAGGGTCATCGATACGTTGCGCCTGTCTCCCCAGGAAACGCTGGCCTTCCTGGCCCGGGACGAAACGAAATACCGGCATGGCATGGCCGAATTCGCGGCCCGGTTCCTCACCCCGCCCGGGGACCGGCTGTTTCATTGCGGAGCCGGGCATGGGGTCTGTATCGACGCCTATGGACGGGTCCAGCCCTGCATGGGGGTTCGCGACCCGGCCCTCACCTTCCCCCTTGGCTTTCCGGAAAAAACCGGGAGCGATGGCGCCCAGGCCGAAACGCCGGCCGGTCCGGATTCGGAGAACGGCGGGTTGACTCTGGCCCAAGCCCTGGACCGCTTTCGCCGCCTGAAAACCCTGGCCGCGAAGCATCCCTTGTACCTGGCCCGCTGCGCACGGTGTTTTTTAAAGGGTCTGTGCGAACAGTGTCCGGCCAAATCCTGGGCCGAGCACGGCAATCTGGATACTCCGGTCGATTATTACTGCCAGGCGGCTCATATTCAGGCCCGGTACTTGGGTTGGCTGAGCGAAAATGAATCCGGCTGGGACGTTGTGGACGGACCGGAAAGAATCAAAAAATGGGTTCATGCGTTATCGACGGAGGGGAATCGGTGACCGGCGGGAGCAGCGCCGAACCGGCCCTTGGCAGGAAACCAACCATTGGTCCCCCAAACAGAAAGGATGGATGACATGGCGCCGACCGAAAAGAAACCGTGGCAAAAACCCGAATTGGTGATCCTGACCCGCAACCACCCCGAGGAGCGGGTGCTGGCCGGGTGCAAGGGCTGCACCGACCCGCCCACGTCGGGGCCGTCTAATGGGTCGTACAACTGCGTCACCGGCCCCATGCCGGCCTGTTACGATTGCGACATTTCCTGATCCGGCCCTAGGGGGGCGGACATCCATCGGGATGGATCGCCCCCGCTGGAAAAACAGAAAAAAGCAGGCGGCCCTTCGTTCACCCGAAAGGATCGGCCCATGCGCCAAGGTTCCTTCCCAGGCCGCCGGCTTTCAACATCGGAAGGAGCGGCATGACGTCGATGATTGACCTCGAAGCCGTCTGCGCCAGGTCCGAAAACGTGGTGGCCAGGGAGATCGAGGAGGAAATCCTCATTGTTCCCCTGGCCGCCGGCATCGGCGACGCGGACGACGATCTATATACCCTCAACGAAACCGGCCAGGCCATCTGGCAGGCCCTGGACGGCCAACGGTCCTTGAAGGATGTGGCGGCCTTGCTGGCGGCCCGGTTCAACGCCCCCGGCCCGGAGATTGAACGGGATGTGCTGGGCTTCGCCGGCGAACTGGTCCGGCGCGGCATTCTGGTAACCCGGCCGTAACGTGATTGGGCTTCATCAAGGAACGGGCATGTCCAACCCAACCCCGGCCGTCATCCGCTCGGAATCAACCTCCGCCGGTAAAACCCTGGAGTTTGCTCGGGTGCTGGCGGACCGCGACGGAACCACATTTCGTTCCGATGGAACCTGCATGTATCCCACCATCCGGCCCGGGGATCGGCTCCGCATCCAATCCCGGCCGGCCCGCGAGGTCCAGGTGGGGGACATCGCCGTTTGCCGAAGGTCCAACCACTTGTTCAGCCACCGCGTGGTGGCGGCGGGATCGGACCAGGGGCGGGCCTTTGTCGTCACCCGGCCGGACCGGGTATTGGACAGGGATGATCCCCCCACCTTCGACGACCACCTTCTGGGCATCGTGACCGCCATTGAACGCCGGGGCCGATCCGTGCCCCTGGTTCCGGCGGCCCCTTCCTGGCCGGCCCGGCTATGGTACGCGTTATGCCTCAAGGGGATCGAATGGCGGCTTCGCGCCGATTTGTGGGGATCGGCCTATTGGACGCGGCTCCAGGAAACCCGGCTGTACCAGAGGCTGGCCAAGGCCTGGTTCAGGATGAAACGACCAGGAATCTCGTTCGGCGTCCGGGTCCCCATGCCCGCCCTGGGCGACGATGTTTTCCGGTCCATGAAACCGGAAGAGTTTAACGCGGAAAAGGACTGGCGCGGCCGGCCGGTCCGGCGGTGGACCTTGACCCTTTCCCTGTGCGGAGAATCCCAGCCAACGGCCTGGATGACCTTTGCCCGGCGCGATGCGGACCGATGGATCGTGGCCCAGACCTTCGTGCGGCCCCGATACCGGGGCGCCGGGCTGGAGGAAATGCTCCTGGCCCGGGCCGATGATCTGTTGCCGCCGGGGCAAGGCCAAGACCGAAAAAGCCGATGGGCGAAACCAGAAGGCGATTTCTCGGACGACGTTCCCGGTTCCCCTGTTCGGGAACCCATTTAGGATAAAAAGCATGGCCGATCCCGCGTCCATGGAAATCCAGCGGCACCCCCTGTGGGACAAACTCCGGGCCGGCCGGACGCCTTTGTCTTTCGATCTGGAAATCACCGCCCGGTGCAACAACGACTGCCGCCATTGCTACATCTGCCTGCCGGCCGGCGATTCCACCGCGAAAAGCCGGGAATTGAGCGCGGACGAAATCGGCGACCTCGCCGGCCAGGCCGCGGCCTTGGGATCGGTCTGGTGCCTGGTCACCGGCGGCGAACCCCTTTTGCGGCCGGATTTCGAGGACATCTATGTGGGCCTGAAAAAGCGGGGCCTTTTGGTATCGGTCTTCACCAATGCCGCCCTGGTCCGCCCCCGCCACATCGATTT
>JAGVGV010000126.1 GCA_020056895.1 Deltaproteobacteria bacterium | reverse complement strand
TTGATGTATGCCTCCCAGGATAACTGGACGCCGCTTTTGGCGCTTTGAGCCTGAAAGCCCTCGGGGGAGAGGGCGACCGAGGTGTTCACGCCGATCAACGGGGACTTCCGGTAGGTCTTCCGAAGCCAGGCGTAGTACAAAGGGGAGGAACACAGCAGAAGCACGGCCGCCGCGAACATGGCTCCGGCGAAAAACCGGTCCCCCCGCCATATGAACCATCCGCCGGTAAAAAGGAACTGGACAATCAAAACCACGGTCAAGGCACGGGAGACCTTGACCCAGCCGCCCTGGGCGCGGTACCGGCGATAAGCCTCGACGACGTGGTTTTCATCGAAAAGAAACGTCAGCCGGATCATGCCGGACCCTCCTCTTGGGAACCATTCTCTTTCGCCTTCAACTTGTTCGGTCCTTCGCTGGTTCCGGATGACCCGGGCCTCCGGATGAGCCTTGGAATCTTGAACGATAGCGGTTAAAAAGGGCGTTGGTCTTGACCTGGATCAAGGCCGGCCGGACCGGTTTGGGAGTACCTTTAGGGTGGACGGAGGGGCGGGCGACCCTTCCGATCCAGGGAGGTATCCCCATGTCCATCGACGTGATGGTTTTTGGTTCTTTGGGGGCGATGGTTCGCTCCGGTGGCAGCGGCCCGGTCCGGGTGGACCTGGATAGACCCCAATCCCTGGCCGATCTTCTGGACCGGCTTGGCATTCCCCTGGACCGGGTGCAACTGGTCATGGTCAACCACCGGGCCGTGCCGCCGGATCACTCGGTGGCGCCCGGGGATCGGGTGGCCATTTTTCCCGGCGAATACAAAGTGTTCTGGGACTGGTACGGGTTCCGGAATCCCAAACATCCGCGTTCGGCCGCGAAACCAGCCGTCTGATCCGGCCGCTTCAACCTGGAGCTTTGTTCACCGTTCCCGGCTTCAGCCCCGCTTTTTTCCTTTTTTGGGACGGCCCGAAGGCTTCGGGGGCACAGGTTCAACCGGAGTGGCCATCCAACGGACCGGCGCCCGAGTCTTGAGGCTCCACCAGAAAATCACGATTCCGGCCAGAACCGCCGGAATGGACAGAATCTGGCCCATAGTCAGGGGGAATGTATTGGGGAGCACCTGATATTCCTTGAAAAATTCCACCAGAAACCGGCCCAGAAAGCAGACGGCCAGAAAGGTTCCGGTCAAAACCCCCCGTGGCCGTTTTTCCCGGCCGAAACTCCGGTCCACCCAGAACAAAGCCCCCATCACCACCAAGCCCAAAACCACTTCGTACAGCTGGCTGGGATGCCTCAAGGGCGCCAGGTCCGGCGGCAGACGGTCGAACCGGGGGAACCGGACGCCCCAGGTCCCATCCGTGACCCGGCCCACGATTTCGGAATTGAAAAAATTGCCAATCCGCACCAGGATGGCGGACAGGGCCGAACTGAAGGTGAGCCGATCCAGCACTTCCAGGTACGATTGCTTGTAGGTTCGGGCGTAATAAAGGAGGGCCAACATCACGCCCACCACCGCCCCATGGCTGGCCAATCCGCCTTCCCAAACCTGGAAAACCCACAACGGATCGCTGAGCAACCGGCCGGGTTCGTAAAAAATCACATGGCCCAGCCGGGCGCCCGCCACCACGCCGATGGCGCCGGGAAGGATCACGTTGTACGCGTCGTCCTGAGTCCCGCCGGCCCGAATCACCTGCCAGCGAAACAGAAAATAGCCCCCAACGAACAATAAGGAAAACAGCAGGCCGTAATATCGGATCCCGAATTGGCCCCACAACGGGAGCAGTATCGGGTCCACATCCCATACCCAAATCATGGATCCGTCCGTCCTTTCGCCCTCTGGCGTCCCGGAACCCATCGCCGGTCCATTCGTTGGGGATGGGTTCCCGCGTCGCCTGGCGAGCATACCCCGGTCCGGCGGACCGGTCAACCTCGGGCGCCCGGCCCAGGCGGCGCGGACGGGGCCGATCCGATCCGCCGGCCCGGGCTACACCACCCCCGCCAGCCGAACCCCCTTTTCCAGCGCGGCGAGCTGGTCTTCCAGGCCGCCGGTGTACCCGATGGAGAGCCGGACCAGTCCCGGCGAAAGCCCCATGGTGGCCTGGTCTTCGGGGGGGATTTCGGATGAGGTGGACGATCCCGAGCAGGACATCAGGGTGTCGTAATACCCCAGCGACACGGCGATCAGGCCGAACCGGACCTTGTTTTGCAAGGCCGAAAGAAGGGCTTCGGCTTTTTCGGCCGAACCGCAGTCCACGTTCACCATGCCTCCAAAGCCGTACCCCGGGTTCATCATGGCCTGAAACAGTTCGTACTGGGGATGTTCGGGCAGGCCGGGGTACACCACCGGCGCGCCGATGGCTTTCAGTCGTTCGGCCATGACCAGGGCCCGGCGGCCGTGCTCCTTCATCCGGATGCCCAAATGAGGCAGCCGCTGGATCACGTCGAAGGCGCACCTCGGGTCCATGGTGGGCCCCAGCAACATCACCCGGCCGGTATGAAGGTCCATGAGGTGGTGGATGAAATCCCGGGAGGCGCAAATGGCGCCGCCCAGCATGTCGCTGGCGCCGTTGATGAACTTGGTCAGCGAATGGACCACGATATCAGCGCCCATCCGGGCCGGGGAAAAGATCATGGGGGTGAAGGTGTTGTCCACGATCAGCCGGGCGCCGCGGCGGTGGGCGATATCGGCCAGCACCGGCAGGTTGGCCAAGCGAAGGGATGGATTGGCCAGGGCTTCCACGTACACCAATTTCGTGTTCGGCTGCATGGCCGCTTCAAAAGCGTCGGGGTTGGCGGGATTGACGAAAGTGGTGGTGATGCCCATCGAGGGGAACAGATCGTGAAGCAGGGCCCAGGTGCCGCCGTAAATGGTGTGGCTGGCCACGATGTGGTCGCCTTCGCGGCAGATTTGCAACATCGCGCACGAAATGGCCGACATGCCGCTGGCGGTGCAGACGGCGAATTCGGTCCCTTCCAGGGCGGCCAGGTACCGGGCCAGAACGTCCACGGTGGGGTTGAAATGGCGGCTGTACAGAAAACAGCCGTCCTTTTCCGGCCCCCGAAGGCCCGAAAAAATTTCGGGCATCAGGCCCGGTTCCATCACGGTAAAGGTGGACGATCGATCCACGGACGGGCAAACGCCGCCGTGTTCGCCGAATTCCCGTTTCACCTCGTACAAGGCGCGTTCCGGGTTGAAATCGGACATGCCGCTCCTCCTGGTTGGGGGGTTGACGGACCGCTCCGACGGCCGGATCCGGTTCCCGGCCGGTCGCCGCGGCCCCACGATTCGGTGGTGAATCTTATGCCTCCATGGTATCAAGGAAATCCATTCCATGGCAAGCCGGACCTTGACCATTCCCGCCTTCTCTAACGATTCAGACTCGATATCGGACCTTGACGCGCCCCCATCGGCATCCGCCAAGGGTTGACGTACCCCGGAGCCCCGGTTATGATCCTTTTTTTCAACCGCGAACGCGTACGGGGAGGCCCTGAAGATGTACCGGATCCGGAAAGCCGTTGTTTCCGACGTGCCAAGGATATATGATCTTTTAAAGGATTTCGGCCAGAAAGGGGTCATGCTGCCTCGTTCGCTCAGCGAATTGTACGACGTGATCCGCGCCTTTCTGGTGGCCGCGCCCGAGGAACGGCCGGACGAACTGGCCGGCGTGTGCGCCCTTCATGTCTGCTGGGAAGACTTAGGCGAAATCCGGTCCCTGGCCGTAGCTCAGGAACACCAGGGAACGGGTCTGGGCGGACGGCTGCTGGCTCAAGTGGAATCCGACGCCCGGGAACTGGGGGTGGGCCGGTTGTTCGTTCTGACGTACATTCCGGACTATTTCGCCCGGTTCGGGTACCAACGGATCGAAAAAAGCCAGTTGCCGCACAAAATCTGGGCGGACTGCATCAAATGCATCAACTTTCCCAATTGCGATGAAGTCGCTTTGCTGAGGCCTTTATGACCACCGCCGATTCCTCGCGGGACCCCGGCCGCATCCTCGACCGGATGCTGGCGGCCGCGGCCCGGTCCGGCGCGCCGGAATACGATGTGTACCTTGTTCAGGGCCAGTCCCTGGCCATTGCCGCCAAGAACCGGCGCGTGGATCAGGTGCGCCGGTCTGAAGAGTTCCAGGCGTCCCTGCGGCTCATCATCGACGGCCGGCTGGGCTTCGCGTATACATCCATCTTCACCGATGACGCCGTGGACCGGATGGTCCAGGAAGCCGCCGCCGCCGCCCGGCTGGCCGATCCCATCCCGGGCCTGTCCCTCCCCGATCCTCCATCCGCGATCCCCCACGTTCCCGGGTTGGAACCGGACCGGACCGAACAAACGCTGGACCAAAAACTGGATGCCGTCCTCCGCCTGGAAGCCGCCGCGCTGGACGCCGATCCCCGGATCGAGCGAGTCCGCCACGCCGAATACCACGAAAGCGAATACACCGTTTGGCTGGCCAATCACCACGGCTTCCGCCATTCCCACGACAAGGCCATTTTTTCCGCCGGAGTCCAGGCCAAAGCCGCTGAAGGAACCGAAGCCGAAATGGGGTACGAAGGGGAATCCTCCCTTCGGCGGGCCGACCTGAACATGGAACAGATCGGCCGGACCGCCGCCGGACGGGCGGTCCAGAAACTTGGCGGCCGCCAGGCGGCCTCGTGCTCCTCCTGCCCCGTGTTGATCGAAAACCGGGTCACCGCCGATTTTCTGGATGTTTTGGCCTCCTCCTTTTTGGCCGACGTGGTTCAGAAAGGCAAATCCACCCTGGCGGGCAAAGTGGGCCAGACCATCGCTTCGGCCAACATCACCCTGATCGACGACGGGCTCAGACCCGGCGGCCTGGCCAGCGCGTCCGTAGACGGCGAAGGCGCCGCCCGCCAGACAACCACCCTGATCGGCCGGGGCGTGATGAACGGCTTTCTGTACGATCACCCCCGGGCCATGGTGGACGGCGTCCGGTCCACGGGCAATGCCGGCCGGTCCGCCAAAACGTCCCCCGGGGTCGCCACCACCAATCTGTACCTGGCGCCCGGGGAAGCATCGCCGGACGAATTGGGCCGCCAACTGGGCCGAGGCGTTTTGGTGACCGATGTATTGGGGCTTCACACCGCCAACGCCGTCACCGGAGATTTTTCCTTGGGCATCGCCGGATTCTGGCTGGAAAACGGCGCCGTCGATCATCCCGTCAAGGGTATGGCTCTGGCCGGCAATTTCTTTACCATGCTGTCCCGAGTGCTGGCCGTGGGGAGCGATCTGAGATTTTTCGGGTCCATCGGCGGCGTTTCCCTGCTGGTGGACGGATTGGTTCTGGCCGGCCGATGACGAACTCCACGCTTCAACCGCCGCCGAACGAGAACCCGGCTCCGCCGCCTCGGATCGTGGTTCTGGGCCTGGGCAACCTGCTCCAGACCGACGAGGGCCTGGGCGTCCGCGTGGCCCACGAACTGATTGAAACCTACGATTTTCCCGAACACGTCGACGTGGTGGACGGCGGCGTTTTGGGCCTTTCCCTCATGGCCGTGATCGAGCGGGCCGACCATCTGATCGTAGTCGACGCCGTCAAACTGGGCGGCCGGCCCGGGGACCTGTTCCGAGTGCCCTGGGATGAAATTCCGGACCGCACCCGGTACAAGGACAGCCTTCACCAAGTGGATTTCGTGGAAGTCATGAGCGTTCTGCCGTTGATCGGCCGGGTCCCCCCCACAGTGATCCTCGGCATCCAGCCCCTGGACATAGAAACCTGGGACCTGGCCCTGAGCCCGCCCGTGGCCGAGCGCCTGCCGGACCTGTGCCGGCTGGTGCTGAACGAACTGGCCGGCCTGGGCG
>JAGVGV010000172.1 GCA_020056895.1 Deltaproteobacteria bacterium | reverse complement strand
CTCCCCTTTGGTGGTGAAAAAGGGTTCGAAAATCCGATCCCGGATTTCGGTGGGAATACCCGGTCCGGTATCCTGAACCGACAACCGGAGATACCGGCCCGGATTCAGGTCCGGAACCCCCAGGTCCATGGGGTTCATAACGTCCAAAGCGGACAGGCGGACCCACAGGCGGCCGTTGTCGCCCATGGCCTGAGCGGCGTTGGCGCCCAGATTCATGAGCACCTGATGGATCTGAGTGGGATCGGCCAGCACCACGTCGTCCCCTTCGGCCACTTCGGGCCGGATATCGATGGTGGCCGGCAACGATGCCCGCAAAAACCGGATTCCTTCCTTGACCACGGGTTCGATCTGGATCGGCGCCCGTTTCTGTTCCCCCCGCCGGCTAAAGGCCAGAATCTGGCGGACCAGATCCCTTGCCCGGGCCGATGCCTTGAGCACTTCCGCCAGGTTTTCACGGACCGGCGTTCCCATCGGCGACAATAGCTGGGCCAGTTCGGCGTACCCGGTGATGGCGGCCAGAATGTTGTTGAAATCATGGGCCACTCCGCCGGCCAGCGTACCCATGGCTTCCAATTTTTGAACGTGTTTCAACTGGGCTTCCAACTGTTTTTCATCGGAAACGTCCTGGACCAGAATCTGAACGCCGGCCCTCTCCCCCTTGTCGTCCTTCATGGGCTGGAAATGACAGCGAAGATACGTCACCTGTCCTCCGGGGCCGGTCAGAGTGGTTTCATGAACCCCGGCCCGGCCCGTTTCCAGGCAATCCCGAACCGGTCCAACGGTGTCGGCGGGCAGCCGGTCCAGAAGAAGAAAAAGATCACTTCCCTGAACCGATTCCGGGTCGTCCACGCCCAAAATCCGGGCCAGGCGGGTATTGATCTCCTCGATCCGGCCCTTTTGGTCCACCAGCAGGATTCCGATGGGGGCATGGTCGAGCAATTGCCGGTACCGGCGCTCCCGATCCCGAAGGCTCCGGCCGATGCGGCTTTTATAAAGGGCAATCTCCACCGCCGCGATCAATTCCCGTTCCTGGAACGGCTTGGTCACGAACCCATAGGTTTCGGTCCGCTTGATCCGGGCCAGGCCGTCTTCGGCCGCGTGGGCGGTCAGGTAAATGATCGGCGTGGGCGCTTCGGCGGTAATCCGTTCCGCCGCTTCTATCCCGTTCATCCGGCCCTGAAGCACGATGTCCATTAAAATCAAGTCCGGTTTCATCCCCAAGGCCTGCTCCACGGCCTGTTCACCGCTGGTGGCCAAAGGCAGGACTTCGTACCCCAGATCGCTCAAGAGGGCGGTCACGTATTCGCCGAGAATGATTTCATCCTCGACCACCATGATTCGAGCCGCGGTCGACATTTGGATCCCTTATTACACGATATGAAACGCCGCCGGTCTCTGGCAGAAGACCCAAGGGAAAACCACCCTGGCGTTCCGTCTTACCAGTTTACCACATCTTGAAAAAGGAACCAGGGACCCGGAGCGAAACGTATCCCATCGATCCACCGATGCGGTTCCAAAGAACATGACTCTGGAGTGAAGCACCAGATAAAGTATGGAAAAAAACCGATCCCCTTCATCTTGAGGAGCCGCTTCCTCCTTGACGGCCTTGGCCGCCGTGTTATAGTCACCCCAGCATCGATTCCGACTGGAGCCCAAAACCCTTGGACTGGCACCTGACGCCCATATCCACCGAAGCCGTCGGCCCCTTGATCCGCGAACTGGCGGTGCCTCCGATTCTGGCCCGGATTCTGGCCGTCCGGGGGTATGAAGAACCTGGGGCGGCCAGGGATTTCATTCTGCCTCTGCTTCGGAACCTGCCCTCGCCCGGCCTGCTGCCGGACATGGAACCGGCCGTCCGGCGGTTGATCGAGGCCCTGGACCGGAAGGAACTGGTGGCGGTGTACGGCGATTACGACGCCGACGGCCTGACCTCCACGGCGCTTCTGACCCGCTTTCTGGAAAGCGTGGGCGCTCGGGTGACGACCTATATTCCTCACCGGCTGAAAGAGGGGTACGGGTTGAACCCGGCGGCGGTGGGAGGGCTGGCCGATCAGGGCGTCCGGTTGATCGTGACCGTGGACTGCGGCGTATCGGACCATGAAGCGATCCGGGAAGCGGTCCGGCGCGGGTTGGATGTCATCGTTACCGACCATCACCAGATGCCCGCCCAACTGCCTCCGGCGCTGGCGGTCATCAACCCTCAGCGGGCCGATTCCCGGTTTCCCCAAAAATCCCTGGCCGGAGTGGGCGTGGCTTTTTTTCTGGCCGGCGGTCTGAGGCAGGCCCTTCGGGAAATGGGCCGGCTGCCTTCCGACATCCCGGTGGAACTGGCGCCTTTGCTCCCCTTGGTGGCCATTGGAACGGTGGCCGACGTGGCCCCGCTGGTGGACGTAAACCGTATTCTGGTGGCCCATGGCCTGGAACGGTTCCAGCAATCCCGGTTCCCGGGGCTAAGAGCCCTTTTGGACGCGGCCGAACTGGCTCCCGGCCGGCCCATCCAGGCGCACGACGTGGCCTTTCGGCTGGCTCCCCGGCTGAATGCCGCCGGCCGGATCGACGCGCCGGGGCCGGGGTTGGACTTGTTGCTTTCCAAGGACGCGGAAACGGCGAGAACCAAGGCCCAAAAGCTAGACACCCTGAACCGCGAACGGCGCAGGATGCAGGAAGAAACGTACCGCCAGGCCGAGGCCATGATTGAAGACATGGACCGGATGGGGCACAGCATCGTTTTGTGGCGGGAAGGCTGGCCGCGAGGAGTGGTGGGGCTGGCGGCGGCCAAGCTGGCCGAACGATACAGCCGCCCGGCCCTGCTTCTGGCCGTGGAAAACGGGCTGGCGGTGGGTTCGGGCCGGAGCGTGAGGGGGTTCCACCTTTATCGGGCTTTGGTTCGCTGCGCCGACCGGCTGGTCCGGTTCGGCGGGCACGAACAGGCGGCCGGACTGTCGGTGGCTTTGGACCAGATGGAATTTCTGGCCCGGGATTTCGAAGCCGTGGCCGCCGAAGCGATGGTGGACCCTTCGGCCGGAGCCGCCTTGGCCGTGGATGTGGAAGCCGCCTTGGGCGACCTGACGCCGGACCTGTTCCATTCCCTTCAGCGGCTGGCGCCCTTTGGCGAAGGCAATCCCGAACCGTCCCTGTTGGTCCGGAACCTGGGCGTGCTCGCGGCCGCCACCGTGGGCGTGGACCACCACCATCTGAAATTGACTCTGAGGCGGAACGGCGCCCGGATCACGGCCATGGGGTTCGGTTTGGGAGACCGGCTGGCGGAACTGGGTCCCAAGGTTTCGGCGGTCTTCAAACCCAACGCGGCCTTGTACCAGGGCCGGACCTCGCCGGGCTGGAAGATCGTGGACGTGAAAAGGGAAGAGGACTGACCGGTCGCCCAAAACCCCTTCTCCTTCACCGCCCCTGGATTTTCTTTCGGATTTCCGATCCCCGGCCTTCGGGTAACAATCCATCTTTCCTCGACGTGGAATCATAACCCATGCGTGCCGATGACCTGAGAGCATCCGAACTGTTCGGCCTGGACTCCAAAAGCGGCTTTCCCTTTTTGGGGTCTTCCCGGATCATGGGCCTGGGCCTGCCCACCCTGGCCCGGCTGCAAAAAGACCTGATCCGGGTG
>JAGVGV010000240.1 GCA_020056895.1 Deltaproteobacteria bacterium | reverse complement strand
CGCCGCGACCGAGTGGCCAAGACGGCGAAGCCCGGCGACGAGATCTTCTGGCATCCGGGATTCCGCGACGAGGACTGAGCCGCCGTCGGTGGCCGCTTCCTCGATGTGCCAGCGGGGATGGGCCTGGGCCGACGCGGGATCCGCTGCGACGGCGGACCGCCTGCCCGCCCCGCCATCCCACGCCGGCGGATCGGATTGGATGGTCTACCACGGTTCCTGGGTGGTCCGGTTCGAATCCCGGCCTGGCTCCTTGGCCCCCGCCTATTGCCGGCAATGCCACGCGGCGGCCGCCTGCCAAAACTGCCACCAGTACGTGGGCGGACCCCGCTTATGATGGCGATAAGCCGAAAAACCAGCGTTTGGTTCCTCGCGGTCGTCGCCGGTTGGCTTCTGACCGTGGCCCCCATGGCGAACGCCGAGGTGAATGCCTTTTCCTGCCGCGTTTGCCATTCGGCCAAAGAAATCGCCGCGCCGGGGATTACGCCGTGGGAACTCAGAGGCGGCCGGGGCCGGCTGGTCTGTCCGGGGCTGAACCGGCTGGCCAGGGAACTGGATTTGTATGCCATGGAGCGGAACGGTCTGTCGCGAGGGATTGAATCAGGGCCGGACCCGGCCCCACTTCGCGAGGAAATCCAACGGATTGACCGGGCCGCACGGGGCGTTCTGGACCGTCCGGTCGGAGACGCCGCCTGGATCGTGGATGTGGCCTGGGAAGCCCGAGCCGCTCTGTTCGAAAAAGTCATGGCCCCTTTGGACCGGCGGGACCAGGAACAACGCGCCTTGTGGCTGTTGGCCCTTATGTGCGGGGCCTCGTTCGGGCTCGCGGCCGCTGGAGCCGTCCGGGCGTTTCGGCGGAAGAAAAAAGAGGACCGGCGGGCTTCGCCGTGACCCCGGCTCTTCCCGTAGAACCTTCTCCATCCAGAGGTCCATCCGGTCCCCAGGCGGATGGTCCCCGGCGAAAGGAGAGAACCTTCGCCGGCCGGGATATAGCCCGCCGGTTCGCGGGTTTCGAGGTGACGTTTTTTTGCTTCCGCTTGTTTTCCCTATTGACTTTCGGAGGGGATTGGGTATTGGTTAACGTCGTACGTAGACGATTAAAGGCCGGATTTTGGATTCTGGTCTTCCTGGTCGGTGTTTCGGGCGGGACCGCCGCGAAGCTCTCACCGGTGGCCGTGGCGTCGGCCGCTGGAACCGGCAGCGCACAGGCCCTTCGCTCCCTAAACGCCGACCGGATTGTTTTTCTGGCCCAATTGGCCGAAGATTTGGCTTCGGTGGACCCCGAACGAGCGGCTTGGCTTTTGGAACGGGTATTTCAAAAGGCTCAAGTGCTCGACGACACGGGTCCCCCTTGGTTTCTTGGTTCTTTGAAAGAAAAGGATGGCTCGGACGCCGACTCCGACCGTGAAGAACTGGATCCGGAGACCGCATGGGCCATGGCTTTGGAAGAAGTGGCGCGGGTATATTCCCAAGCCGATCCCGCCAACGCCGCGAACCCCCTCCATCTGGCCTCCGCCGCCGCTCGCCGGCTGGCCGACCCGGAAACCCGGGACCATGCGTACCGGAAATTGGCGCCCATCGCTCTGCGCGTGGAACCGGAACTGGCCCAAAGTCTGGCCGATGCCATCCAGGATCGGTCGGTGCGGGCCTGGGCCTATTTAAGTTTGGCCGAAGCCGGACCGGGGAAAGGCCCTCTTAGGGAAGCGGATTGGGGACGGTGCTTCGACGCGTCGTTATCCGTGCCCGATCTGTATCAACGAGCGTTGGTACTGGCTGGGGCCGCCCGGTCCGTTCTGCCTCGATCCGCGGATTGGGCTCGACGCTTCCTGAAAGAAGCGGTCAAAACCGCCGTGGAAATTCCGGTTTCGGACTTAATGGCCGAGGCGTTGGGCGAAATCGGATCGGTCTGGGGACGTTTAGAACCGGACAAGGCCTTTGAGCTGGCGGCCATGATCCCCGATACCGCCAGTTGGCCGAAAATACGAATTTTTCTGGAAGCCGCCGAAACGGCCGCCGATGGCCCCACCCGCCGAAGACTGCTGGAAGCGGGCGAAAAAGCCTGGACCGCCGGCCCGGAGAGTTCGCCACGTTGGGGCGCGGCCGTGGCCGGAGCTTGGGCGGACCTCGAGCCCGAAACGGGGGAAGCGTTTCTGGCTCGGCATCCGGATGTCGAATCCGGTTACGGCGATGAAATCCGGGCACGAACGGCTCGGACACTCTGGGTAATGGATTTTGGTCGGGCCGCCCGAGTGGTGGAATCGATCCAGGACCCGGACCGGCGTATCGAAACCATGGCCGAAATGATCCAGGGGAGCGGCGAAGAGCGGTCAACGTTGGCCGCCCGGTTGCTCCAAAAACTGGAACCCGATCCCGCCTCCGTTACCGACGATCGGTTGAGGTCGCTTTTGGGGCGAGGCTGGGCATCGGTATCCGAAGAAAAAGCTCTTTTTTGGGCCAGCCTGGTGGAAGAACCGGTCTATCGGGCCCGAACGTTCGCCCAAGTGGCGGCTTTATCCCTTCGGCGCAGCCGAGACGGGGCCAGTCAAACCGCGTGGATCAAAGCGGTGGCCGCCGCGGCGGGTGTTGGCCCGGCGGGGGGACTCGAGCGGGCCGAAGCGTACCGGGACATCGCCCGGATTCTGATGCAATATGCGCCCGATCAGGCGGTCGAAGCTTTCCGGACCGCCTGCCAGGAAGCCGCCGGAACGAGCGATTTTGATCTTTGCGGGGAATGGACTCAGGCTGATCCCTCTTCTTCTGAAAAGGAGGACCCGGCTCCCCCCGTTAAGGCAAAAACGAAAAAGAAATAGCGAGAAAAGCACCCCCAGTGAAACTGGACGAGGAGGATGAACAATGGGCTGGAATGTAGTAGTGGACAAAGACAAATGCGTCGGCGACGAGCAGTGCGTGGAAGTCTGCCCCGTGGACGTCTATGAGATGGTCGACGGTAAGGCCGATCCGGTCAACATGGACGAATGCCTCGGCTGCGAAAGCTGCGTGGAAGTGTGTGAAGAAGGCGCCATCACCGTTACCGAAATGTAACGCCGGCGTTATCAAGCCTTAGAAAAACCGCCGGTCCGGGAACTCTTCCCGGTCCGGCGGTTTTATTTGGCGTCCATGGGATATAATTCCACCTGGCCACGCCGTCCAACCTCGAACGATCTCGCAACCATTTAAAATCTCTGGACATACCGGGCAATTTCAGGTATAAATGGGGTTCAGTGGATCCTGGGGAGGTGCCCGGATCAACCGTTTTCTTCGTACCCCGGTCCGATGAGCGGATACGAGCAACCAAGGGGAACCTTATGAAAAAATTGGCAATCCCGATATTGGCCCTAATCCTGGGACTCACTTCGGCCGCCCTCGTCCATGCCGAATACCCCAACGAACCGGCCAGTTTTCGCGGCGTCGCCTGGGGTGCCAATTTAAAAGATTTGAAGGGCTTCAAGGTTGTTCAAGAATCCGGTGATTTCATCGTGGCCCAAAAAACGGATGACGACCTTAAATTCGGACAGGCGGTTTTGGATTCGGTCCAGTACCTTTTTTATCGGAACCGGATGTACCGGGTGAACCTGAAATACAGCGAATTGTGGAATTACGACCGGCTGAAAGAGCGGTTGTTCCGGGTGTTTGGCAAAGGTAAGGAGAAAACGGACGACCACCGCCGGTTCGACTGGACCGGCCGGGACGTGGATGTCATCCTGACCTGGGAAGTGTTCGCCCGGGGGGGGACCGTCAGTTTCGTGTACCGCGCCGTGGACCAGGAATGGAAGGAAGTGGAAGGGGTCCTGGCCAAGGAAGGGTCTCCGGATTTCTAGGCCGCGGAAGGGAAATCGGGTTCTTCGGGCTACCGGTCGTTTTCCAGATCGTTGATGGGCACCGAGGCCATCGTGGTCAGATTTTTAGCCACCAGAACCAGGTTTTCGCCACGAAGATCAAAAACATCCGCCTCGCACACCAACACTTTCTTCCCGGGTTTGAGCACCCGGGCCCGGCACGTCAATTCCTCGCCAAACGCAGGACGCATGAAATTGACCTTGAACTCGATGGTCAGAATCCGATGATCTTCGGGAACCATGGTGTACGCCGCGTATCCAGCCGCGTGGTCGGCCAAGGTGGCCATCACGCCGGCATGTACAAAACCATCCTGCTGCCGGTGGTGAGGCTGAACCACCAACCGGGCTTCCAGCAGCCCCGATTCCACCCGGCTGGCCGTCATGCCGCAATAGGAAATGAAACCCTGGCTGAAATCCCGGGCCAATCGCGAGAAACGATCCATCTTTTCCGGAGACATGATTCCACCTTTTCAACCAACGGAACTGGGGGTTGATGAATCCCCGACGGGCACTATACAATAAATTCAAGGGCGCTTGGGCCGCAAATTCCGTGAGCCCCAGACGTTTGGCCGTCGCGAAGCCACGGTATATCGCCCTTGCCCCATCAACGATTACAAGGACCGTTCCATGATCCACCGATCCAACCGCCCGGAAGACATCCGGATTCAGGGGAGGCCTCCCGAGGGGCCGCCGGCTTCCTCCCTTTTCCAACCCCCAAGCGATCCCGTGACCCTGGTTCTTTTTGGCGCCAGCGGGGAATTGACCCAAAGAAAGATCATCCCCGCGTTGTACCGGCTGTATCGGGAAAAAGCCTTGCCCCGGCTTTTCACCATTTTGGGTGCGGCTCGTACGGATATGGACACGCAATTATGGCGAAAACGGCTCAAACTGGCCATCCAGTCCTTTTCCGGATTACCCTTGAGCGCCTGGCCGGAATTTGAAAAAAACCTGTTTTATACCTCCGCGGCCTACGACGAAGTGGCCTCCTTCGAGCGGCTGGGGGCTGAACTGGATCGGCTGGACGCCCAACGGGGGACCAAAGGGAATCGGCTGTTCTATCTGGCGGTTCCCCGTAAGGTGGCTGGGTCCCTGGTCCGGAGCCTGGGAGCGGCGGGGCTGGCTCGGGAAGATACCACCGCCAGAGGCTGGGCCCGGGTGGTGGTGGAAAAACCGTACGGCCTGGATTCGGCCTCATCCGCCGATGATTGCCGTGAACTGGCCCAGGTCTTCAACGAAAACCAGGTGTTCCGGATCGGCCATTTCATCGCCCGGGCCACCATGCAGAATTTAATGGTTTTTCGAATGGCCAACGCCCTGGTGGAAGCCGCCTGGAACCGGAATTCCATCCAGGAAGTCTGCATTCTGGCGGCCGAAAGCCAGGGCGTGGAACACCGGGGCCGGTACTACGACGAAAACGGCGTCCTGCGTGATACATTCATGAACAGCCTTTTGAAAATATTGGCTATTTCCGCTATGGAACCGCCCTCTTCCCTGGACGGCGAGGCCGTACGCGACGAAACGGCCAAGGTGATCCGGGCCATCCAACCCCTTAATCCGGCCAACGTGAACGATCAATTGGTCTTGGGACAATATCAATCCGGCTGGGTGCGCGGCGCCCCCGTCCCCGGGTACCGCAAGGAACCCGGCGTGGCCCGGGATTCCATCACCCCCACCTACGCCGCCTTGAAAACCTTTATCGACAACGAGCGCTGGCGGGGCGTGCCCTTTTATCTGGTCACCGGAAAACGGCTGCCGACGCGGGAAACCCGAGTGGTCGTCCGTTTTCGCGAAACGTCTCATGGGACCATGTTTCAGACCAGCGTCCCGGGTGTTCCGCCCAACACCCTGGTTTTAAGCCTTCAACCCGAAGAAAAGGCACTGGTCACCATTCAAATCCGAACCCCTGGGGCCAACGTGGGGCTCCGGCCGCTGCAAATGGAATTCGGATTTTTGGATGGATATGAAGGGCCTGAACTGGAGCCTTATGAATGGGGCTTATTGGACGTGATGGCCGGTGATCCCCTTATGTTCTGGCGCAGGGACGGGCTCGAAGCCGCCTGGGCCTTCATCAGCCCCATTTTGGAAGCCGCCACCCCCGGAGCCGGAACGGTGGTTCACGAATACGACGCCGGAACCTGGGGCCCCGCCGACACCAGCCGGTTGGTCCCTCATTTGGCCTGGAGCGACGATTAATGGAATCCAAACGCTTTGAAACGTATGAAGAAATGAGCCTTGCCGCGGCCGAAGCGACTCGAGCCGCCGTTCTGGGCGCCGTCCAGCGTAAAGGGCGGTGCACGGTGGCCCTTACCGGAGGCACATCGATTCGGCGGTTGTACGAACTACTGACCATGGACCCCTTGAAGTCCGAACTGCCTTGGGACCATGTTCATTTTTTCTGG
>JAGVGV010000179.1 GCA_020056895.1 Deltaproteobacteria bacterium | reverse complement strand
GTGGAAACCCTGATGGACCTGGAAGTACCCCCCAGGGCCAAGTATTTGCGCCTGATCTGGAGCGAACTCCACCGGATTCACAGCCATCTTTTGTGGCTGGGCCTATTGGCCGATTCCTTTGGGTACGAAAACCTGTTCATGCAGCTATGGCGCTGCCGGGAAGACGTTTTGGACGTGCTGGAACAAACGTCCGGCGGCCGGGTGATTTTGGGCGTTTGCCAGGTGGGCGGCGTGAAAAAAGACATCGGCCCGGACGACCTGGCCCGCCTGCCCAAGGTGCTGGATGTTTTAAGCCGACGGTTCGATGAACTGCTGCCGGTTTTGCTCACGGACTACACGGTAAACCAGCGTCTCTCCGGAATAGGCGTGGTCACCCCCGAACTGGCCCGGACCAGCGGCGCGGTGGGACCCTTGGCCAAGGGCGCCGGGGTTCCCCTGGACCTTCGGCTCACCAAGTATGGCGCGTACGGCGACTTGGATTTCGAACCCGTAACCGAAACCGCCGGGGACTGTCTGGCCCGGGTCCGGGTGCGGGCCCGCGAGCTGTACCAATCCCTGGACCTGGTCCGCCAGGCCGTCAAGAAAATCCCGGATTCGCCCATCAACCTCAAGATCAAAGGGAATCCGGACGGCGAAACCACCTGCCGGGTGGAACAGCCCCGAGGAGAAGTGTTTTACTATCTGAAAGGGAACGGAACCAAAAGGCTGGATCGGATGCGGGTCCGAACACCCACCTTCGCCAACATCCCCGCCCTGTTGGCCGTCCTGCCCGGGTGCGAACTGGCCGACGTGCCGGTGATCGTGTTGTCCATTGACCCTTGCATCAGTTGTACGGAACGGTGAACGCCATGCCCACCCTGTTCGGCGATCTTTTTCGGAATCTGTTCAAGGGACCCGTCACCCGGCCGTATCCCTACCAGGTCCGCGATCCCTTTCCCGCCAGCCGGGGGGCGTTGGTGGTGGACATCAACCGGTGCGTGTTTTGTACTCTGTGTGAAAAAAAGTGCCCGGCCAACGCCATTACCGTAACCCGCAAAACCAAAACCCTGGTGCTGGACCCGTACCGCTGCATCATCTGCGCGGCCTGCGTGGAGGTCTGCCCCGAAGAGTGCCTGTCTTTGGATCCACAACACCGAAAGCCGGCTTAGAAATCATTAGCCCCTTACCCCGCGGCTGCCTTCAGCCGCGGCGTCGAACCGCTCGCCGCAACATCTGAGGTTTCCGAATTTCCGCCGGGACGCATCCCGCTGTACGTCCCCTCGGCGGAAAATCCCTCCAACTTCCTGTTTCGCTACTTTTTTCGTCACCTCGTGACGAAATAGATATGCACGATTCGGGTTTAAAAAACCGAACCGCTTCGATGTGGTCCGGAAGGCTGGGTTCTTATATACCGGCTCCGGCCGCATACACCCATTCAGTTGCTGAAAATCTTAACAATCTCAGGAGGTTTTTTGTCATGCCCGCTACCCTTCACACCGCTGGTTCATACCTCGTTTTGACGGCGCTTCCGGCTCCCGAACGTCTACGCCTTTGCTGCAGCCTGCTGGAAGTGGTTCTCGATGGCATCGAATCCGTTTCCAACTCACGACAAAACACGCGCGAATACGCCGTCAACGGCCTTACCGACTTGGTCCGGGTGGTTATGGGCGAGCTGCTTTCCTTATCCGAAACAAATCGTTATTAACCCGAATCGCACGATTCGGTTCGTTACGAGAGGACGAACCGGGTTAGGGAACATGTAACTGATATGCGATTCAGCCAGAGGGGGCGCTGCAGGACGGACCCTCTGGCTGAAAACCCAATAAACTTTCCGTGGCCGCCGGCTTTTCGTCACTTCGCCACGAACCTGGACGGCATGGTTCATCCCTACCCCAACCACTTGAACAGGCGTTTGACCTTGCTTTCCGGTCCATGGGCCGGAGCGGGATCGGGGTCCAGGTCCGGTTCACCGATTTCGTACTGAACCTGGTATCGGAGGGGCATGGTCAGGCCGCCGCCATTCGTTTCCACCACGATGGTCCCTTCCCTCGTCAGGCCGGGTTTCAAGTACGGCGGCGGGTTGATGGCGACCGTCACCACGGTCCGGTTGCCGTCGATCAGCATCGGCGCCACCGTTGCTTCCGGCCCCAGGCCGTCCACACGGACCCGGCCGTATAAGTGGCCCCGGCCTTTGTTTTCAACGGTAAAGGTCCGCTGTTCCTTCCGGCCCACGGTTACGTCCCCAAAATCCACCAGATTCGTGTCCGCCTCCGCCTGAGGCCGGGGAAGGTCGGGCGCCAGAAGTTTCAAAACCATTTCCAGCTTGACCGCCGGGCTGAACTTGTCGCTGGTCAAAACCCGGTCCAAAGGCGCCGGGTCGGGCAGACGGCCCGTGGCCCACAGCCAGGTTCTAAGGTGGCCGTTCACCAGCAAGGTCAGGCCGGCGTCGTGGCCTTCGGGGCTCCGGTCCATGGCCTCGGCCAGGTTTCGGGGGTCCGAAATCGCGGCGGAGCCGACATGGACCAGCGGATGATCCGGACGGAAATACCAGATCAAAGCCAACATCCCCAGATCGCGGTTCTGAGCATACCCTTGGGTAACGGCGGAGGTGAACGCGGCGTCCTGGCTTCGGTTCGTAAAGGCGGTTTCCAGCCACAGGGCCAGTTGCCCGGAAAACAGGTATTTCTTGGCGGGTTCCCGCAAGGCGGGCCGATCGATCAGGGCCTGAACCAAGTCCTCGGGCGTCCGGAACCGTTCGCCGGGGGCGAGCGCCAGAGGCGCGGCGGGGTCCACCAGAAAAAGAAGCTGCTCCAGCCCCACGCTCCGAGGTTCCGGATGCTTCTTCCGGAACTCCCTTATTTTTTGGGCCAGATCCGCCCGGTCCGGAAAGGCGCCTTCGATCCAGGCATCCACTCGGCCGTCCAGCCAGGCGGTCTTGAGGTCGTGCCGGAAGGTTTCATCCGGATCGGCCAGGCAGGCGGCCAGTTCCGCCACGGATTTGAGGCTTTGGCCGCCGACGTCGAAGGCCAGGGTGGAGTCCAGGGTATGGCGGAGCTTGAACAGGCCCAAGGGGGGATCGTGGGTATAGTGTTCTTCGATCTCTTCCACTCGGGCCGCCAATTCGGCGTCGAACATCTGAATCCACAGCCGGATCCGGCCTCGAAAAAGGTCTCCGGCGGCGTCGAACCGATCCAGACAGCGGGCCAGTTCAAAAGGCGTGGAGGCCTCGGGACATTCGGGGTACTGGATGCCCTTGCCGTACACCGGTTCGTCCGCGTCCGGTCGTCCGTCGTCCCTTAAAATGGGTTCGCCGAACAGCCAGGACCGGATCTGATTGTATCCCCATCGGGTTTTGGGGTTCTGGCGGGTGAGCCCCCGGATCAGACGGGTGAATTCCATCGACGCGGTTTCCGGCAGAGGGATCGCGCCGGCCAGGTGCCGGTCCACGATTTCGTCTTCCGTAAGGCCTTCAAAGGGTGATTGGCCGGTCAACAGGTGAATCAGGGTAATCCCCAGGGAATAATAATCCGCCGCCGGGCCCACCTGCCTTAGCCGGAGCTGTTCCGGGGGGCAGTAATCCAGGGTAAAGACCATGAAGGTCCGGGTTTTTTTGCTGTCCTGGTTTTCGTCCAGGTGGGAGCTGATGCCGAAATCCGAAATGGCCGCCTGAGTTCTTCCCGGGTCCCGGAACAACAGGTTGGTGGGCTTGAGGTCCCGATGAACGATTCCCTGGTCGTGGCAGAACCGGAGGCCCGCCAGAATCTGAGGCAGGAATCCTTTCAGTTCGTTTTCGGAATAGGGGATGTAATCGGCCACCGACCCGCCCTGGCAGAATTCCTGAACTTCATAGAACCGGCCTTCGGACCAGCCGAAATCCCTGAGGGCCACCAGGCTGGGATGGACGATGGCCACCAGCCGGTCCATGACTTCCGGCTTGGGCGACAGGCTGCCTTTATACAGCTTGAGGGCCACATGCTCTTCGCCGATCAGGTCCCAGCCTTTGAACACCAGGGCTTCGCCGGTTTCGGCGCCGATGGGGCCTTCCTCGATCCGGTACTGTTCGGCCCAGATTCGGCCGGGGACCAGGTCCGGGAAGGTGGGTGAAACCACCTCCGGGGCGGGAATCGGACTGGGGGGCGAAGCCGGAGCCGGTTCCAGGCGGTCGGTCACTCGGCCGGAGGAGGTTCGGGAAGGGGCGCCGGGCCATCCGGAGTCGGGCAGCCGGTCGGTTACCCGGTTGTCGGGTTCCCCTGGAACCGGATCGGGCAGCCGGTCGGTCACTCGGCTGGGGTCCTTTTTATTGGTCATCCGCTCCCGCTTTTTCGCGACCGTTTATATTGCGGCCAGAATTACGGCCGAAATATTATCGTGGCCGCCGCCATCCACCGCCGCCTGGAACAAAAGGTCCAGGGTCTTGTCCAGGTCCATGCCGGCCAGAATTTCTTCCAGTTCCTCGTGGCTGATCAGATCGTGCAGGCCGTCGGAACAGACCAGAATCCGGTCGCCCGGCCAAAGCTCCGGCCCTTCCTTGATCTCCAGGGTAAAATCCATGGACCCCAGGGCATTGGTCAGGGTGTGGCGGATGGGGGACTCGTGGGCCTCCTTACGGGTCATGGCTCCGGCCCGGACGGCATGGGCGGTCACGGTATCGTCTTCCGTAAGCTGTTTGAGATACCCGCCTCGGAGCCGGTACACGCGGCTGTCTCCGGCGTTAAAAACCAGGTATCCTTCCTGAGTCAGGCAGATGCCGGTCAAGGTGGCGGCCATGGACCGAAGCATGGGTTCTTCGGCCGATCGGATCAAAATGGCTTGATTGGCCACCGACGCGGCGATTTGAATCCGCTCCAAGGCTTCGTGGCTGGACGTGGTGTCGTTCACGGGCACGTAGAATTCCCGGTTCAAAACGGACAGGGCCAGCCGGCTGGCCTGGGCTCCGCCCGCCTGCCCCCCCACGCCATCGGCCACGGCCAGAAGAAGTCCGTGGGCCAGGATGAATTCATCGTCCGCGTCCAGGCTGATCGCCATTTGGCCTCGGTTTTTCACGAAACGGCCCACCAGGATGTGGTCTTCGTTGGCCTTACGGACCGGGCCGGTTTCGGTCCGGCCGACGATGCGGAACTGCCTCATGATTGTTGAACCTTGAACGAAACGTTGGCCAACCGGACAAGATCGCCATTGTGCACCCTCAAGGTGCCGCCAGAAGCCAAGGGCAGATCGTTGACCGTGGTCGGGTTGAGCGCCGAAGCCAGGGCGGTGATGAACCAGGCGCCGTTGGTCATGAAAAACCGGCAATGATGACGCGAAACGAAATTGACTCCCGCCAGCCCCGCCAACCGGACCTGGGCCTGGCTGGTGGGGTGGTCCTGGCCCACGGTGTCGCCATCCTGAACAGGGAACACCCGACCGGTTTCCAAGTGAATCAGCCGGAATCCGGTTCCGGGGACCGGTTCCAGATTTTGTCCGGAACCGGAAACGGGCTCAGGCGCGGGAGCCTGGGATTCGGGCATGGCCGGTGAAACGGGTTCGGCGATTGAACCGCTCCCCTGGGCCGGAACCGGCGATACCAGCCCCAGAAAAAAACCACAACCGCAATGGACCGCGCTTTCAGGGCTGGTCCGGCCGCATTGCGGGCAGTGCTTGACGTACTCCGCCATCCGTTTGGATCCCCGTGAACTATTTACGAATCGGAGGCCGAAAAGGTTTTCAACCATTCCTGAATCGGGCTTCGGGCTTCCCCGGATCCCACACCCACCACCAGACCCTGCCCCCCGGGTCCCAAACCCAAATCATAACGGACCCGGTTCATGGATGCCAGTTGGGGCGCCAGGTTTTTTCCCTTGTCCGTTAAAAAGTGGAACCTCTGGTTGCCCGAACCGGCCAAAGGGCGCCGCGAAGGCTGTTCTTTACGGTATGGGCCGTCGATCACCACGTCCACCCGGTCCAATACGTTTTGAACATCGGCTCCCAAAGCCAGGGCTTCTTCCAGAGTATACCCGGTATAAAGGAGAATATTCCATTCGGGCCGCCGGTCCAGGACGATTTGGAGTAGACGGCCAAGGGGTTCAGCCTGGATCAAGGGTTCCCCGCCGGACAGGGTCAGGCCTTCGATGTCCGCGGAAAGGCCGGCCAGTTTTCGGGCCAGCACGTCCACGGGCGCCGGCCGGCCGGCATTCAGCGGTTGGAGTTCGGGACTGATGCAGCCCGGGCAATCCCGGAAACAGCCCGTGGTCCAGACCGCGACCCTCAGGCCCGGCCCCAGGGAACGGACCGGATGGGCGACGGCGAAGATTCGGATCATGCCGGGATCAGGTCTCCTAGAACCTCGTACTGGTACGCCGCGTCCGGGCCGTGGTCCAACAGGTCGGTCAGGTGAAGCCGGGCGCCATCCGGAAAGGGTCCCGGGCCGTGGCTGCCGGTCAGATCGAACAGATAGCGGGTGAGGGGATTGACCAGGGCGCTGTCCACTACGTTTCGAACCCCCCGGCCGCCGTGGTGCAGCCGTTCGCGGCTCAAGGCCGTCAGCCGGGTTCGGACTTCGGCCCCGTACTCGATTTCGAGATTCCATTTCGTTTTGGCCGCCCGAGCCAGCCGGCTCAGCATCATGTCCACGATCTGTTCGTCCACGGGCGGTTTGATGAAATCGAAGACCACGAAATTATCGCCGAAACGGTTGAGGATTTCGGGCCGGCCCAACACGAAATTGAAATGATCCCGAATGGATTCCAAAATCACTTCGCGCATTTCCGGATACGACATGGCCGGGTTCACCAGAGCCCGCCGGCCGCCGGGGCCTTCTTCCCGGCTCACCGTGCCCAGATTGCTGGTGAAAATGATGATGGTTTCCGAAAAATAGACCGTTTCGCCCTTGCCGTCCGTCAGGCGGCCGTCGTCCAATATTTGAAGAAATTTGTCGAAGATCGATCCATGAGCCTTTTCGATTTCGTCGAACAGCAGGATAGAAAAGGGTTTTTCCTTCAGGGCGTTGGTGAGTTGTCCCCCTTCCGCGTACCCCAGGTACCCCGGCGGGGCGCCCAGGAGTTTTTCATCGGATTGGGGTTGAGTATATTCGCTCATGTCGAACCGGATGCAACGGTCTTCTTCGCCAAACAGGAGTTCCGCCAGGCTTTTGGCCAGTTCGGTTTTGCCCACGCCGGTGGGGCCGGCGAAAAACAGGACCCCTCGAGGCCGCCCACCCGCGTGTTCCTTGCCGGCGGCCAGACCCACCCGGGCCCGTTTCACGATGTCGAGCACCCGGGCAATGGCCGGTTCCTGGCCCTTGACCCTGGATTTCAAATGTTTTTCGGCGTCGGCCAGCCGGTTTTGATCCAGTTTGTCCCATTCGCTTTCCCGAACGCCGTACTTGTACCGATGAAGCAGGTTGTCCACCTGATCGATCTCGATTCGTTCCCTTCGGGACAGGTGAACCAGGCTAAGCAGTTCGTAGTGGGTCAGGCCCTCGGTCAGGGCCGCGAACCGACCGGCCAGGTCCTTGGGCGGCGAAGCCCCTTCGGCTCCGAAAAAAGCCCCATACAACCGTTCCACGAACCGGGTCCGGTCCAGAGTATCGGGCGTGTCGATATGGATGGACCGGGCGCGGGGGTTGTTGACGTACAGAAAGGGCGGCAGATCGTTAAGCTTGTCGCACAACAGGATCAGGACGTGGCGGTGATGAACGCCTTCGGGGCCGAATACGTCCTTGCATTCCAGCGAGGCTTTCAGGATTTTGGTCAAAAGGCTCCGTTCATCCCGGATCAGGTTTCCCGGGGACGTGACCAGCCGGGAAGCCAGGTTGAAGACGAATGCGGACGGCGCCTGGGTGTTTTGGACGCAAGCCCGGATGCCCTGAAGGATATGGGCGAAATCCACCACC
>JAGVGV010000291.1 GCA_020056895.1 Deltaproteobacteria bacterium | reverse complement strand
CGGGGCAGGGGGACCATGGTGTCGCCGTGGCCGCCCAGAACCATGGCCTGGACGGAGACGGGCGAAACGTTCAGTTCCATGGCGATGAAGGCGCGGAACCGGGCCGAATCGAGCACGCCGGCCATGCCCACCACCCGTTCGGGGGGGAAGCCGGATGCGTCGTACGCCACGTGGCACATGGCGTCCAGGGGGTTGCTGACGATGATCAACACGGCCTTGGGCGACCGGGCGGCCACTTCCTTGGTCACGCCGCCCACGATCTTCATGTTCGTTTTGATCAGATCGTCGCGGCTCATGCCCGGTTTGCGGGCGATGCCGGCGGTGATGATGACCACGTCCGAATTTTCGGTGGGGCCGTATTCGTTGGCGCCCGTCACCAGGCCGCCGTATCCTTCAATGGGGCCGGCCTGCATCATATCCAGAGCCTTGCCCTGGGGCATGCCTTCCACCACGTCGACCAGCACCACGTCGGCCAAACCTTTTTCCGCCACACGTTGAGCGGCGGTGGCTCCCACGTTGCCGGCGCCGACCACGGTCACTTTTTTTCTCATGGTGATTCTCCTTTACACGAGCCCAGTATTTTGGGATAAATCCACATATGCTCCCGCCCGGGCAGCCTTGTCAATACGGAAAACCCTTTCCGGACCGGGGATCCGCCGGCGGCAATCCAATCCGTTTCAGGGAACGAGAACCATGTCCGAACACGCGCTGCTTCAAACCGATTTTCCCGGCCTGAACCTTAAAGGCCGAGGCAAGGTGAGGGATATTTACGATCTGGGGGACGCCCTTTTGATCGTGGCCACGGACCGGCTTTCGGCCTTCGACGTGGTCATGGCCGAACCCATTCCCGGCAAGGGCCGGGTGCTGACTCAGATCACGGCCTATTGGCTGAAGGTGCTGGCGGACATTGTCCCCAACCACCTGATCAGCCTGAACCCGGATGAATACCCGGCCGCCTGCCGTCCGTACCGGGACGACCTTTTGGGCCGGAGCATGCTGGTGAAAAAAGCCAAGGTGCTGCCCATCGAATGCATCGTCCGCGGGTACCTGACCGGCTCCGGCTTGAAGGACTATCAGGCCGCGGGCATGGTGTCGGGCCACAGGCTGCCCGAAGGGCTGGTGGAATCGAGCCGCCTGGAAAAGCCCTTGTTCACGCCCTCGACCAAAGCCGAAATGGGCCAGCACGACGAAAACATATCGGTGGACGAGGCCCGGGGCATGATCGGCGGCGATCTGGCGGAAAAAGTGGAAGCGGTCAGCCTGGCGCTCTACGAAAAAGCCAGACAGGTGGCCGAAGCCAAGGGCATCATCGTGGCCGACACCAAGTTCGAATTCGGCCTGTTCGATGGGGAGCTGATGCTGGTGGACGAAGTGCTGACGCCGGATTCGTCCCGCTTCTGGCCCAAGGACCAGTACCAGCCGGGCCGGGTTCAGCCCAGCTTCGACAAACAGTACGTCCGCGACTATCTGGAAGCCTTAGGCTGGAAGAAAACGCCGCCTCCGCCGCCTCTGCCGGCCGAAGTCATCCGCAGGACCTCGGAAAAATACGAGGAGGCCCTGAGGCTGCTTACGGCGTAAAGGGGGCCGGTCCAGGAGTAAAAACCCGTTACGTACATACGTAGGGGCGACGCATGCGTCGCCCCCCTGTTTTGGTGTCCAATGGGTTCAATACACCTTCAACTGGCCGTGGCGTTTACCCAAAACGTCGAGGGTGTCGTTGACCACCACGAAGGCATGGGGATCGATATCGAACACCATGGCCTTGATGGCCGCCAGTTCCGTCAGCGTGATGATGCTGAACACGATCCGCTTCGAATGGCCGGTGAACGCTCCCGCTCCCTCCAAGTACGTGACCCCCCTTTTGAGCTCGGTCATGATCCGTTCCGCGATTTTTTCCCCTTCGTCCGAAATCACCATCACCGACTTGCGCACGTTGAACCCAGTGATCACTCCGTCGATCACCCGGCTTTGGATGTACACGAAAATCATCGTATACAAGGCCATTTCCAGGTTGAACAGAATGCCGCCGATAATGAGCACCAGGGCGTTGAACAACATCGTGGTCATACCGAAGCGAAGCGACAGTTTTTTATTGAGATACACCGCCAGAATGTCCACCCCGCCGGCCGACCCTTGGGACCGGAGCACCAGGCCGGCGCCCAACCCGCAGATCAACCCGGCCAAAATGGCGGCCAGGATCGGTTCATGTATGGGAAAGGCCGGGATCCGGACCAGTTCGGCCGTGGCTGAAAAAATCAGGGTTCCCAAAATGGAAAAAACGATGAACCGGCGGGAAATGTGGAACCAGCCCAAAAGGAACAGCGGCACGTTCAACAGCGCGTACACGAACCCCAGTTTCAACGTAGGAAACAGATAAACCAGAATCAGGGCGACGCCCACCACGCCGCCGTTCAAAAACCCCTTGGGGATCAGTATGGCGTTCACGCCCACCATGAACACCACGGACCCGATGGTGATCAGGAGCAGGCTGATCACCATGGCCTTCAGGTTTCGCGGCGAAAACCATGTCATGACGTGGCCTTGCATTCCTTTGTCCCCTGGGTTGGGCGGTGGTTCGACCATGGATCACTATCCGGGAGTGGGAAGGGGCCGGGTTCGGCCCCTTGGATTCGGTGTTACTTCAGAGCCGCCTTGGCGTCTTCGAAGAGCTTGGAAATTTTGTCCGTGTCGTCGGCGGCCTGGGACAAAAACCGGGCCGCG
>JAGVGV010000422.1 GCA_020056895.1 Deltaproteobacteria bacterium | reverse complement strand
TGACCGCCACCACCAGGGCGGCGCCGATCAGCACCACCAGCCCGAAAAAAAGAACCAACAACCGTTTGACCCACTTCATGAGAAGCCTCCATGGGGCGCGAGGGCCGGCATACGTATTAAATGACTAATGAAAAGAGTAGGTTACCCAATAATCAGCCTGGAGGAACCGACTCGGAGGCCGAGCCTCAGGGTAAGCATCCCCGCTCCGGATCGGCCGGTCGTTCCAAAGCCAAAAGCCAGCGCTTCCAATCCAGCCCGGACCCGAAGCCACCCAACCCGCCGTTATGAGTCAGCACCCGATGGCAGGGGATCACCAGGGGGATGGGGTTGGCGCCGCAGGCCTGCCCCACGGCCCGGGGGGCCAGGGGCCGCTCGACCTTTTGGGCCAAACGGCCATAGGTGCTGGTTTCCCCGTAGGGGATTTGGGCCAGTGCGTTCCAGACCTGATTTTGAAAATCGGTCCCCTTCAGATCCAGGGGCAGCGAGAACTGTTTTCGTTCGCCTTCAAGGTACTCCATGACCTGACGGCTGGAATCGGTGATGGTGGGGACGATCTGGGCGCCGGGGTACCACCGTTTGACGAAGCGGGTCAGTTGGTCCAAGGCCGTGGGGCCGAGCCCGACGAACACGAGCGCGTCGCGGCTTTCCGCCGTCAGCACGTCCCCCGGCGGGGCGGGCAGGATGGTGTACTGGATGTGCATGAAGCCTCCTCAGGATCGATCAGGATTGGGCGACGGCGCGCCCAAAAGACGGCCCTGCCATGTCTGGCGTTCTTCCAAATAGGTTCGGATCGCCTGGAGCGTCTTCGATTTTTCGGCGGCCCAATCCGGAGCCACAAGCTGGCCGGGTTTGGGGTCGCCGGTCAGCCGGTGGATCACGGTGGATGCCGGTAATCGTTCCAAAACTTCGGCGACGTGCCGGCAAAAAGCGTCGCGGGTCAGGGGGACATACCCGCCTTGTCCATATAGATCGGCCAGAGCGGTTCCCCGGGCTACGTACAGCCCGTGGATTTTCACTCCGGCCACGCCCAAGTCCGCCAGAAACCGGGACGTGCCGATCATGTCATCGCCCGTTTCTCCAGGCAACCCTAAAATGATATGAGCCACGATTTCGAGTCCGCGAATCTTCGCCCGCCGGATGGCGTCGGCGAACGCGGCCGCGGTATGGCCCCTATGAATTTTCGCCAGCGTCCGGTCCGAAGCGGATTGCAGCCCCAGTTCCAACCAAACGGTGCGGGTAAGGGCGTATTCCGCCAGCAAGTCCAAAACCGCATCCGGAACCACATCCGGACGGGTGCCCACGGACAACCCGATGATCCGGGGATCGGACAAGGCCTGGTCCCAGAGCGTTTTTAAATGGGCCAGCGGAGCATAGGTGTTGGTAAAGGATTGAAAATAGGCGATATATTTTTTTGGATCCGCGGCCGAAACCCGGGCCAGGGCGGCCTGGACCTGATCGGTGATACTCCACCCTCGCCGGGCCGATCCCGACCCCGATCCATCTTCGTCGCAAAATAGACACCCTCGGGTGGAAAGGGCGCCATCCCGGTTCGGGCAGGAAAGGCCCGCGTCCAGGGCGATTTTGGCCACCGGGCCGCCAAACCGGCGGACAAGGTGGGTTTTGAGATCGTGGTACCGTTTCGGGCCCATGCCCGGCTCGTCCCCCTTTTTGGGGGCTCGAAACAACATGGGCCAGAGGCCCCCCCGGGGGAACGACCCGCCGGCGGGGGCGCTAGCGCATGGTTTTGAGCTTTTCCTTGGCCGTTTTGGCCGCGTTGCTCTTGGGATACTGCTTGGCCACCTTTTCGTAGAACAGCTTGGCGCTCGATTTGTCGCCGATCCGTTCGAAGGACAAGCCCTGTTTGAGCAAGGCCGTGGGCACCTCGGGGCTCTTGGGGTACTTGTCGATCAGGTTCTGGTACTCGATGATGGCCTCTTCATAGGTTTGTTTTTTGAACAGGCACTCGCCCACGTAGTACTGGGCCGCCGGCGCGCTGCCCGAATCCGGGAAGGCGCTGACGAAGGCTTTGAACTTCTTGAGCGCTTCGTCGAACTGTTCCTCTTTATAGAGGTTTTTGGCGTCCTCGAAGGCGGCGGTGTCGAGCTGGGTGCCTTCGGTATCCACCGTGATGGCGTTGGAATCATCCCCGGCCGGCGGCGGAGTAGTTCCTTCGGCGCCGGAAGGCGGAGTGACGACGGCCACATCCAGGGGTTTGAGTCCCATCCGGGCTTCGATCCGATCCAACCGGGCGCCCATGAATTCGATATGCTCTTTGAGCGTAAGGCTCCGGCCGCCGGTCACCGCCCGTTTCTCAACGGATTCCACCGAGTTGATCAGTTTCTGGAGATCGTTGCGCATCTGGTCCAGTTCCAGCCGGATATTGGGCAACTGCCCTTGGGACCCATCGCCGGACCGGGTCAGTTCCATCCTCAGCACGCGAAGCTGATCCCTCAGGTCCTTGACTTCCAGTTGAAGCTGGGCCACCTGGCGGGTTTGGTCGTCGTACTGGGTGGTGGTTACGCAACCCGAGGCCGCGAAAACGGCCAGGATCAACATCGTAAGAAGCAACGTGTGTTTTTTCATGGCTCCAAAGTAAATCCGGGGGGTCTCGCGGACGAGGCCCCCCGGAATGGGTTCTCGAGGAATCCCCTTCAGTCAGTTAGAAGGTGGACTGCTCGGTGGTGACGATGAAGCTGGCCCGACGGTTTTTCTGCCAGGCTTCTTCGCTGTGGCCGGCGTCCACCGGTTCCGCTTCGCCCTTGGAAACCGGGGCCATCCGGTTGATGTCGACACCCTTGCCGGCCACGTAGTTGACCGCGGAGTGGGCACGACGATCACCCAACGCCATGTTGTAAGCTTCCGAACCGCGTTCGTCGCAGTGACCTTCGACGGTCACGGCCACTTCGGTGTACTTGCCCATGAAATCGGCTTTGGCGTCCAACACCGCGGCCGCGTCGGGACGGATGTTGTACCGGTCAAAGTCGAACAGGGCGCTTTCATTCACAAACGCGTCTTTGGCGTTCGCATACGCCGCTTTGGCTTCCACCGTCGGATCAGGCGGAGGAGTCGTCGGGCCCTGGTCCACCTGAGTGGTCTTCCCGCACGCCGACAGCGCCAATGCCGGCACAATCAAGAGCATCGCCACCAACCACACCAAACCATTCCGTTTCATCTTGAGAGACCTCCTTACGTTTGCGTTTCCATTCACGCATCTATAACCGAGTCCGCGCAACCGTTTGATTGGTCGCGTCGGAGACGTTGCTATCCCCCTTGGATCAAACATCCGCCGGGAGTATAGCCCCCTTCACACTCAAGGTCAATCGCTTTGTGGGCTTACATCCCCAGTGAAAAGCTTTTTTTCGTTTTTTTCAAGCCCCCAAAGCCGGTTTTTTTTAATTCCCGGCCAGGGGGTTCCCCATTAGAACCGTTTATTCCGCGCCAAAACCTTCGGGCATCACTTTGCTCCAACCTGGATTCCGGCCCGTCAAGCCGCCGGGAATCAAAGGCAGGCGACGTTCCCCTTTGGCCGTCATAACCATCAACTGTTCGCCCGAAGAAAAAACGATCATCTTGCCATCCGGCGACCACGAGGGATGGTAATCCCCGGCGCCCGATGAAATCGATTCCCCATTCACCACAATAGACCCTTTGGCCGAAAAAGCCAAGGCTTCATCCTTGGGTGAAAAATCCGGGTCTTCTCCGCCGCCCACGGCCGAATCGCCCACGTACACCCCGCGGCCGCCGCTTCGGTCCGAAACATACGCCAGTTTGCCCGATTTGGAAATAGCCGGCGAAATAGTGATGCCCCAATTGTTGGTCACCTGGATCGGACGGGCGCCCGGGCCGGGGAATTTATAAATGTTGGTGGCCTG
>JAGVGV010000598.1 GCA_020056895.1 Deltaproteobacteria bacterium | reverse complement strand
GTTAACGTAATTGATGGCGAGTTCGCTGGTTCCCAAACTCCAGTTTGGGAACCTGGTGATCGGAAGCTCCCGCTTCCCACCGCTTGATTCATAATACGGGGCGGCGGCGAGAAAGACGAATGAAGCAGGAGCTTCCTGGCGGTGGGGTTCCCAAGCAGGAGCCCCCGGAACCAGCGGGAATCGGATTATATCGACCCAGTCACACGAATGGCCCGCATGAGGGTAATTCGCCCGAAAGCGCTGGTTCCCAAACTCCAGTTTGAGAACCTGGTGATCGGAAGCTCCAGCTTCCCACCGCTTGATTCATAATGCGGGGCGACGGCGAGAAAGACGAATGAAGCAGGAGCTTCTGAGCGGTGGGGTTACCAAGCAGGAGCTTGGTAACCAGCGGGAATTGGATCATATCGACCCAGTCACCTGAATGGCCCGCATGAGGGTAATTCGCCTTAAATCGCTGGTTCCCAAACTCCAGTTTAGGAACCTGGGTTTCGGAAGCTCCAGCTTCCCACCCCTTGATTCATAATGCGGGGCGGCAGCGTGAAAGACGAATGAAGCAGGAGCTTCCTGGCGGTGGGGTTACCAAGCTGGAGCTTGGTAACCAGCGGGAACCTTGGGATAGAGGGTGTGGATTTATACGGGGGGACCCGTCCCACGAGCCTAACGGATCTGAGAAAAAATTTCCGCCGCGAGGCTGTCCGGCAGGCGTCGCTTCACCGGACGAACCAAGCTTTGGACCGCTGATCCCTGACCGCTGAAAGCCCGGAGGTTGAAGCCCGCCGGAGCCTCAAACGGCGCCCAAACTCCAAATGATGTCCTCCGAGACTGAAGGGATACATGCCCCCGGGGAAAACCCTTGCCAGAACCGGCCCGGGATTGGTATGTACGGCGGATGGGCTATATGCCGATATATCTTCGGATGGACGGCCGGACCGGCCTGGTCGTCGGCGGCGGATCGGTGGGCGAGCGGAAAGCGCGGAACCTTTTGGCCGCCGGAGTCCGTGTCCGGATCGTGAGCCCCGACCTGACTCCCGGGCTGGAAGAACTGGCGGCCCAAGGCCAGGTGGAGCATCTGGGCGGTCGGTTCGAAGCCGGGCATTTGGAAGGAGCGGCCCTGGTTTTCGCCGCCACCAGCGACCGGGAAGAAAACCGGCGGGTGGCTCGGGAAGCCGAAGCCCTGGGCCTGTGGTGCAACGTGGCGGATCAGCCCGAAGAAGGTTCGTTCATCGTTCCGGCCGAGGTACGGCGGGGGCCGTTGAGCCTGGCCGTGTCCACGACCGGCCGAAGCCCCGCCTTGTCCGCCCGGATTCAGGACCGGCTGGAAGCCATGTTCGGCCCCGAATACGGCCCTCTGGTGGAAATTCTGGGCCGGGCCCGATCCTGGGTGCTGGCCCGGGGACGGTCTTCGGCTCAAAACCGGGACCTGTTCCGCCGACTGGTGGATTCCGATCTTCGGGACGCTTTGGCCCGAGGGGAGACAACTGTGGTCAATCGTATTTTAAAAGAGATTCTGGGGCCCGACTACCCGGATGAAGCCGTTCCGGCCGTTTTTCCGGAGACCGGGATTTGACGGCCGCCTTCTTGTCATGGGTTTCGGCCCTGCTGTACGGCGCCGCCACGGCGGGGTACCTGGTGTTCCTGATCCGGCAGAACCCCAAGGCCGCCCGGGCGGCGGTGTATGTGTTCGGCGCCGGTTTCGCCGTCCATTTGGCGGCCGTGGGGCTTCGGACCGCGGTCCTGGGCCAGCTTCCCGTTTTGAACCTGGGGGATTCCTTCGGATTTTTCAGCCTGGTTTTAGCCGGCGGCTATCTGTTGGTCTCCTGGCGGTACCGCCAACCGGCCGTCGGCGTTCTGGCTTCCCCGCTCACGCTCGGGCTCCTTATTGTATCGCTCCTTCTTCCCGTTGGCCCCCGGACCGCCGGGCCCCTGTACATGAGCCTCTGGCTGACGCTCCATCTGGCCGCCGTGTTTGGCGGGTATGGGTGTTTCGGGCTGGCGTTCCTGTCCGGATGCCTGTATCTGGTTCAGGAAAACCGGATCAAGGCCAAACGTCTGGGCCCCATCACCCGGCGGCTGCCGTCCCTGTCCGTTTTGGATGAAATGAATCACCGCTGTCTGGTCATCGGATTCTTCTTGTTGACCCTGGGGATCATCACCGGCGCGGCGCTGGCGCAAACGGCCTTCGGCGCGTGGTGGCGGTGGGACCCCAAGGAGGTCTGGACCCTGATTTCATGGCTGATCTACGCCGCGCTTCTTCACCAACGGGTCACGGTGGGCTGGCGGGGCCGGCGGGCGGCCATATTGTCCATTTTGGGTTTTGCCGTGATCGGATTCGTTTTTCTGGGGGTGAGCCTTTGGCCTTCGAGCTACCATAGCTTCGAGGGCCTGGAACGGCTCAGAGTTCAATGATGATCGTCTTGATCGGTTTGAACCACCGCACCGCGCCGGTGGAACTAAGGGAGAAGCTGGCCCTGGACGGCTGTGATCCGGGGGCCGCGTACCAGGACATCCGGCGGCCCGGGATCAGCGAAAGCCTGTTCCTGTCCACCTGCAACCGGGTGGAAGTGCTGGCCCTGGCGGACAGCTTCGAGGCGGGCGTGAAAGGAATCCAGGGCTTTTTGGCCGAACCCCGGGGGCTGGATCCGAACCTGTTGACGCCTCATTTGTACGTTCATTCGGGACCGGACGCGGTTCGGCACCTGTTTTCCGTGGCCTCCAGCCTGGATTCGATGGTGGTGGGGGAGCCTCAGATATTGGGGCAGCTCAAAGACGCCTTCCGCCGGGCCGTGGATTACAAGGCCACCGGCCCCATTTTGAACAAGCTTCTTCATAAAAGCTTTTCGGTGGCCAAACGGGTCCGGACGGAAACGGGCATCGCCAGCCACGCGGTGTCCATCGGATACGCGGCGGCCGGGCTGGCCCGAAAAATATTCGGCGATCTGGCCGGCCACAAGGTGTTGCTCATCGGCGCCGGAGAAATGGCCGAACTGACCGCCGAGCACCTTTTGGGCCACGGCGCGTCCGAAATCACCGTCTGCAATCGGACCTTGGCCCGAGCCGTGGACCTGGCCGCCCGGTTTGGAGGCCGGGCGGCGTCGCTGGAAGAACTGCCGTCGCTCCTGGTTCCGGCCGACATCGTGATTTCGTCCACGGGCTCACCCGACCTGGTGGTGACTCGGGAGATGGTCAAGTCCATCCTCAAGGCCCGCCGGCATCGGGCGCTTTTTTTCGTGGACATCGCGGTGCCCCGGGACGTGGACCCGGCCGTGAACCGGCTGGACAACGTATATTTGTACGACATTGACGACCTGGGC
>JAGVGV010000486.1 GCA_020056895.1 Deltaproteobacteria bacterium | reverse complement strand
CCGGACCAGCCCACTCCGGCCCACGTGATCGAACGCCTGGCCGAAACCGCCAAAGACCCGGCCAACCATGCCTATCCTTCGTACACCGGCATGAACGCCTTTCGGGAAACCGTGGCGGCCTGGTATAACCGCCGGTACAAGGTGGCCCTTTCGCCCACCAAACAGGTCTGCACCCTGATCGGGTCCAAGGAAGGGCTGGCTCACTTCCCCTTGGCCTTCATCAACCCCGGCGACGTGGCCCTTGTGCCCGAACCGGCGTACCCGGTCTACCACATCGCCACCATGTTCGCCGGCGGCCACAGCCATTTCATGCCGCTGTTGGAAAAAAACGGCTTTTTGCCGGACCTGGAAGCCATCCCCCGGGATGTGGCCGAAAAAGCCAAGGTCATCTATATCAACTATCCCAACAACCCCACCGGCGCGGTCTGCGGCCCCGAGTTTTACGAAAAGGTCATCGCCTTCGCCAGGCGGTTCAACTGGATCGTGGTCTCGGACGCGGCGTATTCCGAACTGGCGTACAATGGCTTCACGCCCCCGTCCATCCTGGAAATTCCCGGCGGCCTGGATGTGGGCATCGAATTTCATTCCCTTTCCAAGACCTATAACATGACCGGATGGCGGATCGGCTGGGCCGCGGGCCGGGCCGAGATCGTCGAAGGCTTGGGCAAGGTGAAAAGCAACATCGATTCCGGCTGCTTCCAGGCCGTCCAGTTGGCCGGCATGGCCGCCTTGGAAGGAAATCAGGCCGTGGTGGAAAACCTGAAAAAAATGTACATCGGCCGGCGGGACGTGCTGGTGGACGGCCTCCGGCGGGCCGGATTCGACGTTCAACCGCCCAAGGCCACGTTTTACATCTGGGTCCGTGTGCCGAACGGGTTCACGTCGGCTGAATATTCCGCCCGGCTGATGACCGAAGCGGGCATCGTGGCCACCCCGGGCAACGGCTTCGGGCCGTCGGGCGAAGGGTACATCCGTTTCGCCCTGACCCGGAACGAAGACCGGCTGAAGGAAGCCGTGGCCCGGATCCAGACCCTGGGCAAGTAATTCCATTTCCAAATCAGGATGGAGGCGAGGAGGCGAGCGAGCGACGACGCAGACAGCGCCCAAACGCACGGCGAGGAGTCGCGACGCGAAGCCGACGAAGCATCCGCTTGATTTGGAAATGGAATAAGAGAATCCGGGAGGGGACGGCCGGGGGGTCCAATGACCGACCGCCCTTCCCCCCTGGAAACCCATCGGAACACCATGGAAACGAACCCCCGAACCCGGGCGGGCATTGGCCTGGGCGCGAATATGGGCGACAAGGAAGGCCAGATCCGGGCGGCTCTGGACGCCCTGAGCCGACTTTCCGAAACCCGGCTTCTGGCCGTTTCGCGCCTGTACCGAACCGCTCCCGTGGGCGTGACGGATCAGGACTGGTTCCTCAACGCGGCCCTGACCGTGGAAACGGGCCTGGGGGTCCGCGAGCTTCTGGCGGCGCTCCTGGGCATCGAACGGGACCTGGGCCGGGTTCGGACCCTTCGCTGGGGCCCCAGAAAAATCGACCTGGACATTCTTTTTTTTGGGGATCGGGTGATCGACGAGGACGACCTGGTCATCCCCCACCCCCGAATGCACGAACGCCGGTTCGTGCTGGCTCCTTTGGCCGAAGTGGCGCCGGATTGGGTGCATCCCCGTTTGGGCCGGACCATCAACGATCTTTTGGCCGGGCTTCCGGACGATGAAGAGTGGGTGGAACCGTGGGACTCCTTCGCTGGTTGATTCTCCTGGTTCTGTTTTACCTGATCTGGCGGGTGCTCAAGGGCCTGATCCAACCCGGCCGCCGTCCGACGGCGGGGCCGGACCGGGGGTCCCGGCCGGAAAAAGCCGAAGACCTGATCCAGGACCCGGTTAGCGGAGTGTATTTTCCCCGTTCACAAGGGGTTGCATCCAAGGTGGAAGGAAAGGTATTATATTTCGTCAACACGGGGACTCGGGACGAGTATCACCGGCGGAGGACCGGAACGGGACCCCAGGGAGGAAAACCATGAAATTTTTCATCGACACGGCGGACCTGGGAGAAATCCGGGAAGCCGCCAGCATGGGTCTGGTGGACGGCGTGACCACCAACCCCAGCCTGATGGCCAAAGCCGGCATGGGCGCCGATTTCCATGGCCGGATCAAGGAAATATGCGACCTGGTGGATGGCCCGGTGAGCGCCGAAGTGGTGGGCGTGACCACCGAAGAGATGGTGAATGAAGCCCGGGTGCTGGCCAAAATCGCCTCGAACGTGGTCGTCAAGGTGCCCATGACCGAAGACGGCATCAAGGCCACCCGGATATTGGCTCAGGATAAAATCCGGACCAACGTGACCCTGGTCTTTTCGCCCCTTCAGGCCTTGATCGCGGCCAAGGCGGGGGCGGCGTACGTAAGCCCCTTCGTGGGCCGGCTGGACGATGTGGCTCAGCCGGGCATGGAGTTGGTGGAACAGATCGTCACCATCTACAACAACTATGGGTTTGAAACCGAAATCATCGTGGCCAGCATCCGCAATCCGGTCCACGTGCTGGACGCGGCCTTGATGGGCGCGGACGTGGCCACCATTCCCTTTAGCGTGATCCGGCAGATCGGGAAACACCCGCTGACGGACAAGGGGTTGCAGGCATTCTTGGATGACTACCGGAAGGCGACGGGCCGTAAATAGCCTGATTGCCCTGGCGGCCGCCCTGCTGACGATCAGTTGGGCGGCCGGCGCCGAGGCTCTGAAGGTTTACATGTACCGGGATTCCCGGGGCGTGCTTCATTTTACCGACGCCCCGACCGACAGCCGGTTCCGTCCCTTCGAAGTCAAGGCTCAGATCATCATCGGCGCCGGCGGCCGGCGGATGGACCACAGGCTCTTTCTGCCATACATCCTGGCCGCCTCGCAAACCTACAGCCTGGACCCCGCCCTGGTCGCCGCGGTGATCAAGGTGGAATCGGGGTTCGATCCCATGGCCGTGTCATGGGCCGGCGCCCAGGGGTTGATGCAGCTCATCCCCTCCACCGCCCAGCTCATGGAAGTGAAAAACGCCTTCAACCCTAGGGAAAACATTTACGGCGGCTGCCGGTATCTCCGGCAGATGCTTGATCGTTTCAACGGCGACACTCGGCTGGCTCTGGCCGCGTACAACTGCGGACCCGAGCGCGTGGCCAAAGACGGCGACGTGCCGGCCATCCGGGAAACCCAGGCGTACGTTACTCGGGTGTTGCAATTCTATAAGGTGTACCGAAGCTCGCTATGACTCGATTCAAACGCCTCAATCTGCCCAATCTGTTGACTTTGGGGCGCGTGGCCGCCGTGCCGATCCTGATCGTTTTGCTGGTTTTCGGCCAGGGTGGGCCGATCACCAGTTATATCGCGGCCGTGGTGTTTCTGGTGGCCAGCCTGACCGACCTTTTGGATGGGTATCTGGCCCGCAAATACCAGTTGGTTACCAACCTTGGGCGGTTCCTGGACCCCCTGGCCGACAAACTGCTGGTCACCGCCGCGATGATCATGCTCATCCCTCTGGATCGAGCTCCGGCTTGGCTGGTATTTCTGATCGTCGGCCGGGAGATCGCCGTGACGGGCCTGAGGGGCATCGGCGCCTCGGAGGGCGTGATCATTTCGGCCAGCTCGGCCGGCAAGCAGAAAACCCTCACCCAAAACATCGCCCTGTTCTGCCTGTTGTGGCATTACCCATTTTTGGGGAGGAACGTTCAGGCCGTAGGCGAGGTGCTCTTGTACCTGGCCCTGATCCTCACCTACTGGTCGGGGTATCGGTATTTCAACGCCTTTTTCCAGTTGCTTAAATCGGAAAACGCCCAAAAAGAGTCTTGACAAGGCGGGATCGATCATAGTAAAAACCTCCCTGTCGCTGACTCCGGGCGGGAATAACTCAGCGGTAGAGTGCAACCTTGCCAAGGTTGAAGTCGCGGGTTCAAATCCCGTTTCCCGCTCCATGAATTGATAATG
>JAGVGV010000127.1 GCA_020056895.1 Deltaproteobacteria bacterium | reverse complement strand
GCCAGCCGGACCCATCAGGCCGCCGGCTTCCACCTGGGCCAGACGGCCGGCCACGGCGCGGAACCGGTCCGCTGAATCCACCAACTTGCGGACCAACACCCGGGCCGAAGGAAGATCGGCGGTTTGGACCGCCTGGCGGACCAGGCCCCGAGTCATGGCTTCAATATTCATTTCCTTGATGGCCCGCCTCAGTTTTTCCTCGGCCAGTTCGTTCAAACGGTTCCGGAGCGTCCGAAATCCCTCCCCGCCTCCGGTCCCCGGATGTTCCAGGGCGTCCCGGGCGGACAGGGGAAGAATCACGGGATCGGAAAGCCCGGCGAAGCGGACCAGCTTTTCTTCCAGGTCTTTCGTGGTTTCGGCGATCACGGCCTCCGTCCGGGGGCCGTATCGGACTTCCAGTTCATCGATCTTGTTGAAAATGAACACGGCGTTGACCCGAGCTTGGGGGGCCAAGGCGAGCCAATCGAAAAAAGACCGGTCCGCGTATTTGGCCGGGTCCACCACCCACAGCAAAAGGTCCAGCCGGGGAAACAGACGAGAAAGAAACAGCCGATGGTCCTGCTCGATGCTGTCGAAATCGGGAAAATCGGCCAGAGTGACCCGTTCGAGCGGCCGGGCTCGGTGAAGGTGCGCCGCTTCCCCGGCGTCCAGGGAAAAATCGTTGTCTTCATGCCGGTACAATACCAGCCGGCTGGTGGTGGGTCGAAGGTCGGACGCGGCCGAAATTTCCTTTTCGGCCAAGGCGTTGATCAAGGTGGATTTCCCCACCCCCGTGCCGCCCACCAGGCCGATGACCAGCCGGTCGTCCGCCGCCCGAAGCCGGCCGATGAGGTCCAAAGCCCGGTCCAGGAAGGCCCGGGCGTCCGGTTCGGGAATGAGCAGCCGGTCCGGACGGTCCAGAAACGACGCAACCTGATCCAATACCGGCCGGTACCGGTCCGCGGATGAACTCATGTCCGCCCCCGGCCCGCCCGGTCCAGGTCCCGGCTGACCTCGATCAATGCGTCCAAAGCCATCAGCCCCCGGCCCGCCTGGTTCAGCCGGTCCGAATAGGCCCGGGCCTGTTCGTGAATCATATCCCGGCAGGCGGAAAGGTGTTTTTCGGCGGCCCGGGTTTCAAAGGCTTTCACCTTGTCCCGCGAAAGGGCGGCGCCGGTCAGCTTGGACAAAATGGGCGCCAGCACGCCGTCCAGCACGCCGTCCACAAAGGAAAATCCTCCGCCGGTGTGGACCTGGATGCTGATGAACAGGCCCAGGGAAACGCCTTGAGCCAGGTAAAAGGTCATTTTTTCGCCCAGGTTCAACCCTTGAACCAGCGTTTGGGCCTCGCCCTGCACCCAGGATTCCAGATCGGCCCGAATCAGGGCGTACCGTTGGCGGATGTCTTCGGAAGACAAGGCCAGGCCGGCCCAGTCATCCCGAACCATCAGGCCCCGGCCCACGGTTCGGGCGGCCCATTGTTCCGTCACTTCGGCGCCAAGTTCCTGCACCGATGCCGCCAGGGCTTCGCGATTGGCTTCGAACAGGCGGTCGATCTCCCGCTGAAGGCTTTCCTTGGGCGAATCCGCCGCCATCAACCCCCAGGGGACCAGAACCTTGTCGCGGACCAGGGTGAAGGGCAGGGCCATGATCCGGCGGGGGTAGCGGAGCAGGTCCCACTTGAGAAACAGGGACTGGATCCGGCCGATCAGGTCCCGCCTGAGTTCCGTGGAAATAGCCACGCCCAGCCGGGGGCCCAGTTCTTCGGCGGTCCGGTTCGCGGATCGGGCGAGGGCTTCGGTCAGGTGATCGACTTCTTCCCGGGCCGTTGCCAGTTCCGGCGCCAAGCCTTCGTTCAGCTCAATCGTCAGATCGCCGAACAAACGGCCGGCGGCTCCGGCCAAAAGGTCTGTCCGGGCGCGTTGCCAGGCGGCCAGTTGGTTCCGGATGTCCGCCAAACCGGTCAGGCGTTCCGGCAGCGGATCGGCGTCCGCCAAACCCGGTTCTTCGGCCAGGCCGACGAGCGGCCGGTCAAGGCCTGCTTCCATCAGCCTACGCCGGAAATCTTCCAGGCTGAGCGTACTTTTCAACCGGTTGATGACCAGCAGGGCGGGTTTGTCCGTATCGCGGATCCGGTCCAGGTAGTCCCACGAAGCCTGATCCGCGTATTTGGCGGAATCGGTGACGAACACCACCGCGTCCGCCCGTTCGAACAGTTCCAAAGCCATCCGCCGGTTTTTTTCCAGTACGCTGTCGAAATCCGGAGTATCCACCAGGGCGGTTCGGTCCAGCCCGGGCAGGCCGACCGTTACGATCACCAGTTCGCGGTCCTGGTCGGGCTGGAACGAAGCGGGGGGGCTGGTGGCCCGTTTGACCACGCCCGGGAACAGCCGGGGCCGTTCCATGCCGCCCCCCAGCCCTTGAGCCCAGAGCATGACCGGGGCCATGGTGGTGGGTCGCCGGTATCCCGAAGGACTGATCGGCCTTCCGGCCAGCGTATTGAAAATTTTTGATTTTCCCGTGCCGGTCGCCCCCAGGACGGCCACCAGCAAAGGCGCCTGGGGGCCCCATTCCAGCCGGTCCAGCAATCGTTCGGCCAACCGGCCGGTGTGGCTCAAACGGGCGCGGATGGGGCCATCGGGTCCTTCGTGGAGGGGATTCACGGCGGCCAGGGCCTGCTGGAGTTTTTCCAGGGGTCCCATAAGGCTCAGGTGGTGTTGGGCCAGGAACGCGGCCGAGAAATCAGGGTTCATGACCCGGGGATGCTACCAGTCCTTGCCCTTCAGGTCAACCAGGGGGGCGAGGACGCCAGCGGCAAAACCAACGGAACAAGAGCCCGGATGCTTTTCCAATTTCTTTTATTCTTGACAAGCGGGGGAAGTGAAACCATATTATGAGCGTAGGATCAAAACGGAGGTTTCCGAAAAAACAGTGGCCCGCCCTCCCAAATGCCGCCGCATCCAAACCTTGCCGGGCGTTACCTTTTTCAAGCCCCGGGGCATCCCCATGACTCAGTTGGAGGAAGTGGTTTTGCCGGTGGAGGGGTATGAAGCCCTGCGGCTGGTAGATGTGGAAGGCTTGGATCAGGATCAAGCCGCCGCTCGGATGGAGGTTTCCCGGCCTACCTTCGGCCGCATCCTGGCCGCCGCCCGAAAAACCTTGGCGTTGGCCGTGGTGTTGGGCCGGGCGTTGCGGATCGATGGCGGAAACTGGGCGGTGGAAACGTCGCCGGACGGCCGCCCTCCTTGTTGCCCGCGAAACCAGGCGGGCCGAAAAGGGAAGGGAAAAAACCCTTCGGACCAACAGGAACCCTTGGAAATCAAAGAAGGAAGTGATGAATCATGAACGGACCAGGGCCCTCGTTTGAACAACAACTTCAGGATCAAGCCATACAGAATACGCTCAGCCGGATCCGCCACAAGATTCTGGTGATGAGCGGCAAGGGCGGCGTGGGCAAGAGCACCGTGGCCGTGAACCTGGCCGTGGGATTGGCCGCCTTAGGCCGCAAAGTGGGGCTTTTGGACGTGGACCTTCATGGACCGTCCGTCCCCCGCATGCTGGGCATGCGCGAACGGTTCAAGGGCAGCGAAAAGCCCCGGCCCATGATGTGGTCGCCCAATTTGTCGGTGGTCTCCATCGAGCCTTTGCTGCCGGATCCGGATCGATCCATCATATGGCGGGGCCCGGTGAAGATCGGCGTGATCCGTCAGTTCTTGGGGGAGCTTTTCTGGGACGATCTGGACTACCTGGTGATCGACAGCCCGCCGGGAACCGGAGACGAACCCCTGACCGTGGCTCAGACGATTACCGGCGCCCAAGCGCTGGTGGTCACCACGCCTCAGGAAGTGGCTCTGGCCGATGTGCGCAAATCCATTGATTTTTGCGGACAGGTGGGGATGCCGATCCTGGGCTTGGTGGAAAACATGAACGGTATGGTCTGCCCCCACTGCGGCGCGTCCATTGATTTGTTGAAACAGGGCGGGGGCCAGAGCTTGGCTCAACAGGTCGGCGTACCGTTGCTTGCCAGTCTGGCCTTCCAGCCGGGCGTGGTTGAAGCGGGCGACGCCGGCCGGCCCGATCCCGGCCCGTTCCAGAGTCTGGTGGAGGAAGTGATCCGCCGGATGGAAGGGCCTTCCGCCTGAAGAATGGGTGAATCGATTACCCTTGAACCGGACGGTTCGAACCGGGCCGTCCTGAACCTGAAAGAATCATAAGGAGCAATGTAAAATGAAAGTCAAAGTCGCCATTCCTTCCAACAGCCCTGGCGGGTTGGAGGCGGAAGTGTCCATGCATTTCGGCCATGCCGATGCCTTTACTCTGGTTACCGTGGAAGACGGCAGTCTGTCCGACGTGGAAGTGCTTCCGGGCATTCCTCATGAACAGGGCGGCTGCCTGGCCCCGGTATCCTATCTGGCCGGTAAGGGCGCCCGGGTGCTGGTGGCCGGCGGCATGGGCATGCGGCCGCTGATGGGCTTTTTCCAGGCGGGGATCGACGTGTTCCACAACCCCGGCCTGCCCACCGTGGGACAGGCGGCCCAAGCCTTCGCCGAAGGCCGGTTGGCCCGGTTCGGTCAGGATCGGACCTGCGGCGGCGGCGGCGGCTGCGAACATTAACCCTGGGAGTGCGGGGGGGACGCTCCCCCCTGATCGGTAACAACAGGCGCGGCGTGGAAAATTGGCGGGCGGGGCGAAACCCGCTTTCCGGTTCCCGCGCCGCGCTTGTTTTTTTCGGCCCCAATAGACCTCTCGCCAGGAAGGAAACGATGGAGTACAATTAGAAAGATGGAGGCAAACCCATGGCGATCCGAACCGGTTTTTTAGGGATGCTGCTTCTGGCGGTGGTTTTGATTTCCGGAACCGCGGCCGGCCAGGGGCAGGTGATTATCGAAGAGGAAACCCATCGCGACCCGAGCGTGGGCGGACGGGCTCATGTTGGGAACGACGGGGTGAGCATGGACATTCGGGTTCAGCCTGAATCCAATTCCTATTCCCGCCGGACCATCACCCTGAAGGGGCCGGTCAGCATTCGGGTGGAACACTATCGCCAGCCCTGCGACGCCCCCTGTTCCACCGAATACTGTTACCCGCCCAATCATGTGTGCGGCCATTGCAACGATTGGCGGCCTCAGCCTTGCCCCCGCTGAACCCAATGGAAGGGAAAAATCGAGGGCTATCAACCACCACGGCGCCTGATGATGGAACGGCGGATGAGGAAAGCCTCGCGGGAACCGGTTGGATAGGTCGTTGGCATCCCTGAAGGCGTCACGGCCTTCAGGCCGCGCTGTATTTGCCGTAATACCCTGGAAACAGCCCCTGTTCCACGTTTTTGATGATCCGTTCGGCCTTGGCCAGGTCTTCCCGGAAAACGGTCTGAACGTTTTCGTCGCTGTAGTTTTTCCGTTGGGACCCCGTGCCGACCTTCCGGACGATTTCCTGGATTTTCAACCCCTTCCGATTCAGATCATAGACCATCAAATACCGCTTGAGTTCGACGAAAACCAGCGGCGAGGTCGGCCAGGTGGTTCGGTCGCCCAGGAGCTGCCAGGCGCGGACTCGGACACTCTTTTTCTCCTTCAGGATGAATTCGTTGATCTCCTTGAGCAAGGGGCCGGTTTCCGGAGCCGTCAGGTCGATTTCCAGGTACAGGCGGGGGGGCATGGACTGGCCGAGTTGTTTACGGAAAAAACCTTTGAAATCGTTGAACGATGGCGGCCGGCCCTCGCATCGGGCCAGCCGTTCGGCCGCCGATTGCATTTCATCGTGCACCACCCGGCCGAAATCGCGGACCCGGGTGTCGTTTTCGGCGGCGTTCTGGATCGCCTGGATCAGGTGCTTTTGACGGTCCCACCAGACCTCAAAACCATAGGGCTGGCCATGGTAGGCTTCGGCGTGTACATCCAGGAACACGTTGAACAGGTAGGTCAGGGGGTGTTCAGAGGGGTCCTTGGCCGCGGCTTGGAGTTTTTCCGGCAGGGGCAGATCGGGTTTTTCCTTGCGTTCGCGGTGCCACGCGCAGAAAAGCTGGTACGATTCGCTCCGTTTGAGGTATTCCCACCACAGATGGTAAATGTCTTTATCGGTGATGTCCGTCATTAGGTTCAGGGTTTCCGAGATTCATTCATGGCATCATGGACGTTTTGTAACCATGCCGGCTGAAGGTCCGTTCAAAAAAGGGCGGTCAACCCGCTTGGATCGCTTCTATTTCTTTTTGGCGAAGGCGACCAGGATCAAAAAGGCGATGATCAGGAGCCCCACCGGCGTGGGCAGGCCCATGAAATCCTGAGTCAGCAGCAGTACGGTCATCAGGGCGGCCGGGGCCAGCTTGAACAGGATGCGCAAAGGTATGGCCAAAAAGCGCAAGGGGCCCAGATGCCGGGTGATAACGTCCGCCAGATCGCTCAGGAATTCGCCGATCAGGTATTTTAGGGGTGTTTTGCGGGCGTTGGCCATTTTTTTCAGTTCCTGGGCCACGCCTTTGGGGCTCAACCAGCCATAACCCCGCCAGGTGATTTCGCGCAGCAGGTCATCGAAATCATTCGGCGTCCACCGGGGCCGGCCCACGTGGGTCAGGCTGCCTTTGGAATAGGGGGTTTTAAGGGTGAGAAAAGCATCCAGATAGGGCCGGACTCCTTCGCTCCATGGAGCCACGTCGCGATAATCCGGTTCCCAATCCAGGTGCCAGAGCCGTGCGGTATGGTCCAGGCCGGCGGAAAATACCCGTTGGCGGTTGGCGCTGATAACCACGGTGGTCACCGGAGCGGAATGGCTTTCAAACACGCCCAGGGCCTGGCCGGTTTTCAGGTCCCAAAGCCGAACCGTCCGGTCCTGTCCGCCGGAAACGGCGTATTGCCCATCCGGGCAGATGGCCAGGGTGGTGGCTTCGGCGGCGTGCCCGCCCAGGATTTCCGGCATTTCCTCGGCGGTAAGGGACCAGCTTCGCAAAAGGGAATCATCGCAGGCGGCCACGACAATCCGGCCGTCCGGGCTGATCGCGGCCTGGTTGGCCTGGCGGATATTGAGGTGGATCATGCGGTCCTGGGTTCCGTCGGCCACGTCCCATAACCGGATGGTCTTGTCCCGGCCGGAGCTTAGCAAATACCGGCCGTCGGGATTGAATCCAAGGGAAACCACGGGCCCCTTGTGGCCGGCCCAGGATTTCACGCAAATCCGGCTAAACAGGTTCCAGACGCGGATGGTGGTATCCTGCCCGCCCGTGGCCGCCACCAGACCGTCGGGGCCCACGGCCAGGCAGGTGACGGGTCCGGTGTGTTCCTGGTGAACCCGCAGGCAGCTACCTGACCCGAGGTCCCAGAAACGGACGGTTTGGTCTTCGCCGGCCGAAACCGCGAACCGGTCGTCATGGTAAAAACCCAGGCCGTTGACCGGCCCCGCGTGCCCCGGCAGCACCCTCAGGCAGGTTCCTTCCCTCACGTCCCATAAGCGGATGTCGCCGTCGTCTCCGCCGGTCAGAAGCAATGTGGCTTTCCGGCTGATGGCCAAAGACCGGACCGGTCCCCGGTGTCCCCGGTAGACTTCGACTTCCCAGCCCGTTCGGAGGCTTTTATAGGGGTACCGCGAGGCCAGATCGGCCCACAGGTCCAAGGCTTCCGGGTCCCGTTCGTACCCCGGTACTTTACGGGCGCGGCCCAAGGCGGCCAAAGCGTCGGCCCAGCGTTCTTCCCCGGACGCCGCCCGGGCTTCTTCCAGCTTTTTCAGATAATCGGTTTCTCTTTCATCGGCCACCAGGGATGAAATGGGCAAGGTGACCATGAAAGGGATTTTGTACCGCTGCTGGCTGATGAATTCCATCAAACAAATCGTTTTGGTGTTGGGCGGCTGAGTGTTGGCATGGACCAGAGCCACCAGGCGGCCGTCCGGGCTGATGGTCAGGGCTTCCACCCGTTGGCCGATTTTGAAATTTTTTTCAAGCCGCCCGGATTTGACATCCACCACCCGGAGCACCCGGTCATCGCCGACCAACAGCTTTTTGCCATCCGGAGTGAACGCGACCGGACCGGCGCGGCCTTCCAGGAAATCCAGGGAATGCCGTTGGATCCGGTCTTCGGTATCCCAGATGCGCAAAACCCGGGCTTGGCCCACGGTGGCCACAAAGCGTCCATCCGGGGAAAGAGCGGCCGTCGAAATCCGGTAGGACGAACCTTCAAATACATGGACGGCGTGGCCGTCGT
>JAGVGV010000616.1 GCA_020056895.1 Deltaproteobacteria bacterium | reverse complement strand
CAGACCCGTCCAGCAAAAGCACCTCGTCGCCGGATTTCAACCGGAGCACATCCCGGGCGTGGCGGGCCTCACCGCCGGTCAACCGGAGGGGCGGGCCGAGCCAACTCCCCGTTTCCGCGAGGAATTCCAGGCGGCCGTCAGCCGGCTGGAGCCCGGAATCGAGGATGAAACGGCGAAGCGTCACGATGCTTTCACCAGCCGGGGGGCGGACCATTCATCCTGGTACCGTCGTTCCTCTTCCCGGCACCCCAAGGCCTGGTACGCCCGGACCACGTCGTCCACCTGGGTATCCAACAGGCCGGAAAGAATCAGAATCCCGCCCGGAGCCGCCAGCCGGACCAGGTCTTGGGCCACCGCTAATAGCACGCCGGCGGTCAGGTTGGCCAGGATCACGTCGTACATCCCGGTCATGGATCCCGGTTCGGCCACGGCCAAGTGGGGGATTCCTTCCAGTCCGTTTCGTTCCATGTTTTCACGGACCACGGGCAGAACGTCCGGGTCGTTATCAATGGCCGTAACAGGGCCAAAACCCAGAAGCAGCGCGGCCATGGCCAGAATCCCGGATCCCGTTCCCACGTCCAGCACACGAAGGCCCTTGGCCCCCTTGTGGCTTTGGGCTTCCAGCAATTCCAGGCACATCCGCGTGGTGGCGTGCTGACCCGTACCAAAGGCCAGGCCGGGGTCAAGCTCCAGCACTTTTTGTCCTTCCCGGGCCTCAAACGTCCGCCATGAAGGCTTGATGACCAGCCGGGACCCGATGGCCACCGGTTCCAGCCCTTCCTTCCATTTTTCCGCCCAATCCCCCTGGGGAACCACCCCCCATTGGGCTTCGGGGGGGGCATCCAGGCCGAAAATTTCCACCAATTCGTTCAGAAATGAATCCAGACGACGTTTCATATCGTCCAGGTCCAGGTGAGGCGGAAATCCGGCCCGGATCCGGGTTTGGCCGGATGGGGTGTCTTCTTCGATCAGCGAAGCGGCGCCCAGATCGAACAAAAAGGCGGAAAAAGCATCCAGGGTGTCCATGGGCGGAGTAAGCACCACTTCCGGCCAGGCCTTGGTTTTGGGGTCTTGAATTGGGTTCATGGCGATAACGTTGATCCTTATCCGTTGGCGCTGTTTTCCAAATGAGGGACCAGAGCCTGGCCGACCGCGTTTTCCCGGACCCACGCGCCGTCGGCCGCCACGCATCGGTCCAAATGGATTCCCTCGGCCACGCGGGCTCCGGGCCAGAGAATGGAATCCCGGATTCGGGCGCCTTTCTCGATCCGGACGCCGGCGCCCAAAACGGCCCACCCTTCCACTCGAGCGTCCGGGTGGATCACGGCGTCTTGGCCCAGGACGACCGGTCCGTCGGATCGGGCCCGGCAGAGGGTCTGGTTCAAATCAAGATAGGCGTCCAGGGCGCCGGCGTCCCACCACGAAAACCCAGTGGCCACGAAGGCTCGGATGGGCCGCCCCTGATCGATCAGATTTTGATACACGTTCACGATATCCGATGGGCCTTCGGGCAGATACCGGAAAATTTCGGGTTCGATCACATGAATGCCGGTAAAGGCCAGGGTCCGGGTTCCGGGCTGGCCCAAACCCCTGAAACCGGTGATCCGGCCGCTCGGGTCCACCCGCACCTGGTTGAACCGGGGATGGTCGTGGAGCACCAAAGTGGCGAGCGGCCGGTGGTCGGCATGGTCGAGGAGGACCGGTTCGAGGTCCAGATCGGTATACACATCGGCGTTGATGACCAGGAAAGGTTCGCCGTCCAGGTACGGACGGGCCCGCCAAAGCCCGCCGCCGGTGCCCAGAATGGTTTCTTCCCTGGAGATAATCAGCGTGCCCGGCCCGGCCAGCCCGGTCAGTTCGTCCACCAGCCGGTCGGCAAGGTGATGCGCGTTGACCACCATTTCGCCAATGCCGGTTTTTGCCAGAAGATCGAACACATGGCCGATCAAAGGCCGGTTGAGCACGGGGAACAGGGGCTTGGGCCGGACCAGGGTCAGGGGCCTGGCGCGGAGACCGAACCCGGCGGCCAGCACCATGGCCTTGTGGATGGGCGCCTCGGCCCGGTTCATCGTGGTTCCGCCCGCTTCAACGTTATCCGGGTGATGTCCGACGGCGCTCCCAGTCGGAGCGGCGGACCCCAGTACCCCGCGCCCCGGCTGACATAAAGTTGGGTGGGGCCCACCTGGTGGAGACCGGCCAGATAAGTCTGGTCCAGGGCCACCACCCGGTTCCAGGGGATGTATTGGCCGCCATGGGTGTGGCCGCACAAAACCAGGTCCACGGCCAGGGATCCCAAGTGGCGGACGGTTTTGGGCTGGTGCGCCAGGAGAATCCGGGGGACACCCGAAGGAGCGTCTTGGAAGGCGCGGGTTGGGTCCGAAGCGTGTTCCTTCAGGAATCGGCCGCCGTGATAATCGGAAACGCCGGCCAGCACCAACCGCCCTTGGCCTCGGGTCAATATCCGGTGTTCGTTCAAAAGCACGGTCCAGCCCATCCGCCTGGTTTCGTCCACCCATTCCTGAACGCCGGAATAATATTCATGGTTGCCGGTGATGAAGAAAACCCCCAAAGGCGCGGCCAGCCGGCTCAGGGGTTCCACTTCGGGCCTCAGGTCTTCCACGCCGCCATCGATCAGGTCGCCGGTAATGGCGATGAGATCGGGATCGAGGTCCCGAACCCGGTCGGCCAGAGCCTGAACCCAGTTCCGGCGGATGGTGGGCCCGATGTGGAGATCGGATAACTGGACGATCTTGAGGCCCTCGAATTCCGTCTCCAGGCCTTCGATTCGAACCTCGATGTCCACGACTCGGGGAACCCGGCGGGCTTCGTACAGGCCGTACGCGCACAAAACCAGCGCCAGGGCGATCAGTCCCAGGTTGGAATAATGGAACACGCGCCGTCGCCGTTCCAAGTCCGCTTGCGGGCCGGGGAAAGAGGGGCGGACGGAAACGTTCGGGCCGGGATGCCCCGGATTCCCCGCCGGGCCGGGGTGGCCCGGAAGGCCCAGGGAACCTCTACGAACTCCGTTTCGGCCGCCGAACAGCGTTTTCCCTTGGCCCCAAACCCAAACGGTCAGGCAGGTTCCCAAGAAAAGGACGTCCCGGGTCAGGACCATGAAAAAAAGAAGGGTCAGGAAGCCGAAGCTCAGGTAATTGAACCAGAAAAGAACCGGCGCCCCGGGGGTGTCGAACCGGTAAAATTCAAGGTAAAAGCAAAAGTTGGGAAGGATCGTCATCAAGAACAAAAGGATGCCGGCGATCCACAGGTTTTTTCGCTTCAACCGGGCCGGCGTCAGAATCCTCCGGCCCAAGTACCCGTATAGCAGGCACAAAACGGCCCACGATCCCAAAACCCAGGCGACCCAGCTCGTCATAATGGTTCCAGTTCCAAAATCAATTTATCCGCGTCTTGGTCCCTAAGGCCCAGGCGTGGAGTCCGTGCGGGCGATGGAGCCCGGCAAGCTGACTTTACCTTACATGGAACCAAGGGAAAAGCGGGAAAACGTGGTGAAAGAAACAGCTTAAAATCGGTTCTTCGCCGTTTGGCGTGGGTAACGGGGGACCGGGAGCAGATCAGAAGCGAAAAAAAAAAGAAACTCGTGGCCGGCCGCATCCAT
>JAGVGV010000366.1 GCA_020056895.1 Deltaproteobacteria bacterium | reverse complement strand
TCTTCCATGCCCCGGGGCTCCCTTTCATGTTTCCGTCGGTTAGGGCGGATGTGGGGAAAGGGTACGCCTGTACGCCGGAGGTTGTCAACGGAGCGGATAAGCTTTGGGGGGAAATAGGCGGGGATAGACCGGTGAGGCCAAGGGAAATCCTTGGCCCCGGGCCGGCGTTCCTGGGGGAAGACCCGAGGCCGAGGAAGGGGAGATGGTTCAGGATTTTCCGGCCTTTGGAACAAGCCGCTTCATCCATTCCGCCAGAGCCCAGCCGACCATCGCCAGGCATTCCATATCCAGGTATTTTTCCGCCCGCCGTTCAAAAAGCAGGGAGCATTGCGCGGGGAAGTCTTCGTCCCGGTCATTGAACAGCAACAGGATGGGAATCTTGGGCAGGGCCTCGAACCGGAAAACAAGGTCGCTGGATGTGCCGACATCGAAGGGGCGGCCGCCCAACCGCCGTCCGGCATCGGCCAGCGCCTCCAATTGACCTGAAAAAGCCTTGCTGATCGGCCGTTCGGCATTGTTACGAAACCCAACGGCGAAGGGTCCGGCGTCCTTGAAGTCCTTGAACGTAACCCAGCCCGATTCCTCGGGTTCCGTTTCCGGGCATAAGAGCACGTATTGGCAAAGAATCACGGAGATGGAATGAGGGGGTTTGTTCCCTTTCGGATCGGTGATGCCTTGGGGAGTGATTCGATAATGGGAACCGAAAATGGGGACGTCCACCACCCCTTCCGTCCATTCCAACCCCAGCCGGTTTTTGGCTTTTTCCAGGTCAACGCGAAACACCTTTTCGATGTAGTCCTGGTAAATCCGTTCGAACACCTCGGCTTCACTCATGGTCAACACCTCCACGCCCCGGCCGGCCGGTTCGCGACCCTAGGCCTCGCGGCATGCTCCGGGGAGTATTCGAATCCCGTTATTGGTGTGGTTCCGGTCCGTTTTCCCTTTTTTCCCAGATCGTTGCAAGGTTACCCGTCAGATCAAAACGTGATGGATCAGAAGGAACTGGGCTTTTTCCAGAATATCGAAATAATGTTCATGCATCGCCCGGAATCGGATCGCCATTCCCGGCCCCAATTCGTGTTCCTGGCCGGCGATGGTGGCCTTCACCCGGCCGGACAGCACCAGGCAGACTTCGGCCGTGTTTTCGTGGCGGCTGGGATCGGAATCCTTTCGCACGCCTGAATCGGCCCGGATTTGATAGATTTCGAAATTGGGAAAAACGATGTGAACCCCTTCGAACCGATCCGTGGCGAAGGTTTTAACGGCGGCCTTTTCGCAGCCCGCTCCTTCCGCCAGTTGGATCAACTCACTGGCGGTCAGCCGGAAAGCCTGAGCCAGCGCTTCGACCGTCTCGATGGTTGGGTTGCCTTCTCCGCCTTCGAGCCGGGCGATGGTGGCTCGGGTCAGGTTCGTCCGTCCGGCCAGTTCTTGGGCCGTGATCCCCCACTTCCCGCGGAGGTTTTTGAGGATGGAAAAATCCATGGCCCGTTTCCTTTCGACGATCCGACGGATATGTAAAACAAATACATCGCTTTGTCAAATGTAATGGATATACGCCCGACAGGATTCCTTTGTGAGCCGAGGTGGCGCTTGATGGGGTGACCGCTGGAAATAGGGGTAAACAAGCCTCGTTGGCCACCGCGCCTCCGAATTTCCGATGTCCGTCACGGACGATTTCAGGCTCGGTTCCGTTTCTTTTTTGGAACGAAGACCCCGGTTCTTCGGGTTGGGCTGGGACAAGGCGGGGCCGCTTGGCCATTGGCCCCGAACGTGGTATGTTGTTCCTTCAGTGACCTTCACCAGGAGGGAATGGTATATGAAAAGAAGGGGTTGGTGGCCGTTGGCGCTGGTTTTGGCCCTGGCCTGGTCTTGTACCACGTATGAATACAAGGCGGTTCCGTTCAAGGCGGCCGAAGCGTATCCCAACCGTCAGGAAGTGTATGGCGCCCAGTTCGGCGCCAAGGCCTGGCTGGAAGCGGCCGAAGCGCGTACCGCGTTCGGGTTCGACATCAAGGGCGCGGGCGTCACGGCCGTGCAGGTGGTGGTGGATCACCAGGGAAGTCAGACCCTGACCCTGGTTCCGGACCAGATATTCCTTCTGGATGACGAGGATCAATATTGGGAACTCCTGCCGCCACAGGTGGCTTTGGACCGGATCGAAAAGCACACGCGGATGGGCGCGGTGGGAAAAAAGGGTTCCACCACAGCCATTCTGGGGGGCGCGGCGGGAGCCATTCTGGGCGCGGCGTACGGCATTGTTTCGGATCGAAACGTGATCGACACGGCGGCCAAGGGCGCGGCCGCCGGAGCGGCATTGGGGGCGGTGAAAGGCGGAGCCGACGCGGCGGATGGCGATGATAACCGGGACCAGATCGCCGGGGACCTGGCCGGCCGGGAACTGAAGGGCAAACCCCTGTCGCCTCAAACCATCAGCCAAGGTTTTCTGTTTTTTCCGGGCGAAGTGTCTTCGGCCAAGGAATTGAGGCTGAAGGTGCGAAACGAAGGCACGGGCGAAGTTCAGACGCTTCAACTGCCCCTGCCCTAAGTCACCTCTTTCCGGGCTTCCGGACCACGGGGGGCCGGACGTTCCGGAACCAACCCCGCCGCCAAGGGGCCATTTTTCTCCCGCCGGCCGGGAGTTAAGGCAAAGGCGTTCAGGAATTGGCTCGACTCCGCGCTCACCTCCACTGGGCCACCGGTTCCACCGGGCGATGGCTGTTGTCCAAAATCGGGCGGGCGTTCGATCGGCTGGCCTTTCTGGCTCGAGTGCTCCTGGCCGGCCTTCGGTACCGGAACAACGGCCGGCGGCTGGTGGGCCGGATCGTGGTCGAGCAGATTTATTTCACCGGCGTTCAGTCTTTGGAGCTGATCGCCGCCCTGGCCATTTTAACCGGCGTGGTCCTGGCTTGGCGCAGCATTTCCGTGCTGGAAGCCGTGGGCAATCTTCAGGGCCTTTCGGAAGTACTGATCACGGCCATTGTCCGGGAAGGCGGCCCTTTGTTGACCGCGGTGGTCATCACCCTTCGGTCCGGGTCCGCCGTGGCCATGGAAGTGGGGTACATGAACGTGTTGGGTGAGATCGAAGGCCTGGAAATGCAGGGGCTGCCGGTGGCTCATGTGCTCTGCGTGCCCCGGTTGCTGGGCGTGGGCGTGGCCGTGGTAGGCCTGATGGTCCTGTTCGGCATCCTGGCCGTTTTGGGCGGCCTATGGGCTTCGTGGCTCGTTCTCAACATGACCCCCTGGACGTATTTCTATAACCTCAGCATCACCTTGAGGCCTTCGGATTTTCTGCTGGTGCTGGTGAAAGGCATCTGCTTCGGGATGGTGATTCCGGTGGTCTGCATGTTCGAAGGCCTGGCCGCTCAAAGGGCCATTACCCAGGTGCCGCCCCGGGTGTCCCGGGCGTTGGTGGATTGCCTGATCTACGTGGTCATCTTCAATATTCTGATCAGCGTGGCGTTTTCGGGCGCCCGTTGATCCCGGTCCGGGGCTCTGGGCCCAAGGAGGCCATCCGCCGTTGGAATGGGTGCTTGAATGCCTCGGAATGGCCGTGCAAGATGAAGGCCGCCCCCTGGTGACGGACCTCGATTTCGGCTTGGAGGCCGGCCAGGGCGGGTTGGTGGTGGCGTCTTCCGCCCCGCTCGCCCGGGACCTCATGCGGACCTGGGCCACGTTACGGCCGCCGGCCGGCGGGGAACTAAAACTGTTCGGCCAGGGTGTCCTGTGGTCCGCCCCGGACCGGCTTCTCGATCTGAAACGCCGGATCGGCTGGGTGCACCGCCGGTCCAGCCTGGTCAGCAACATGACCATTCTGGACAACGTGATTCTGGGTATGATCTATCACCGCAATATCCGAAGAAAGGTGGCCGAAGAGGAAGTGAAGGACTTACTCGACCGATTCGGATTGTACCATCATCGGAACCGAAGGCCGGCCGAGCTGTCGTTTCATCGCCAAAGGATGGCGGTTCACGTGCGCGAACTGGCCAAGAACCCCAAACTGATTCTCCTGGAAGACCCCGTGGTGGACCTGGACGACGATTTTCCCGCTTTGATGCGCGAAGTGAAGGACCGGGCCCGGGCTCGGGAGGCCGCTTTTCTGGTGGCGGATATCAACCTGATCCAGGTCCTTTCCTGGGTGGACCTGGTGCTGGTGGTGGACGAAAAGGACCAACGGACCTATGCTTCGGTCCAATTCGATCCAGCCCTTCACATTCCCTTTCCTTTGGGGCGGGGCGTGGCCCGGCCTATGGAGCAAACCTCATGAACCACGCCTTCACCTTCATGGAACGGGCGGTGGGACTGTTTCTGCTCCTGGCCTTTCTGGCGGTTTTAGTGGTGGTGATGGCCGTGGGCCGGGGCCAGAACTGGTTCCGCGCCCATAACGAGTATTACGCGCTGTACCGCGAAGGGTACAACCTTTCGCCCGGCGTCAAAGTCAAGCTGATGCATACCGATATCGGCCAGGTAACGGACGTGGAGTTGACGGAAAAAAACCTGGTGCGGGTGACCATGCGCATCCTGGCCACATACGCCGGCCGGATTCGGGCGGACAGCAAGGCGGCCATCGAAAGCCCCACCTTTATCGGCAGCGAATTCATCAACATCCTTCCCGGAGCCGCGGAGGCCGCCGTCATTCCGGCCGGAGGCCAGATTCCTTCCAAGGAACAGAAAAAAATCGGCGAATATCTCGAAGAGTTCGACTTCGAACACAAACTCCTGAAAGTCGAGCAGATTCTCGAAAGCACGTCCAACATCGCGTACGTGCTTGAACACCCCAACGGCCCGCTTCTGGGCACCTTGTCCAACATCCAGCGCCTGACCGGCGACTTGGCCGCCGGCAAGGGCACCGTGGGCCGGATCGTTCAGGATGATGAACTGTACCGCAAGCTCCTGGCCGACCTCGAACGGGTCGCCACGATCCTCGAAACCACCAACAAGGCCGTTCAGGACCTTCGGCAGACCGCTCAGGCCGCCACCGCCGTCACCAAAGACGTCAAGGAAATGACCGGCCAGGTGAAAAAGGACGTGCCTCAGGTGGTCACCCGAGTGGAAACCATTTTGGGTGAATTGGAAAAAATCAGCCGGCAACT
>JAGVGV010000695.1 GCA_020056895.1 Deltaproteobacteria bacterium | reverse complement strand
GCCGCCCAAATCCTGGATGGTATCCGCCAGGACCTGGCCGATTTCGGCGTGGGGTACAATGTTTGGTTCTCGGAACAAAGCCTGGTGGACCAGGGGCTCCTAAAAGCCGCCCTGGACGATTTGCGGGCCAGGGGGCAATTGTACGAAGAGGGCGGAGCCCTCTGGTTCAACACCCTTCCATACGGCGATGACAAAAACCGGGTGCTGGTCAAAAATTCCGGCGATCACACCTATTTCGCCACCGATATCGCGTATCACCGGAACAAGTACAAGCGGGGGTTCGACCGCGTGATCAACCTGTGGGGCGCGGACCACCATGGGTACGTGGCCCGGATGAAATCCGCCGTCGAGGCCTGCGGGTATAAACGGGAACAGCTTGAAATCCTGCTCGTGCAGCTCGTCAACCTCTTGCGAGCCGGCCAGCCCGTGGCCATGAGCACCCGGGCGGGCCAGTTCGTCACCTTAAGGGAAGTAATGGACGAAGTGGGGCCGGACGCGGCCCGGTTCATCTTTTTAACACGCAGTTCCGACAGCACCCTGGATTTCGACCTGGACGCGGCCAAGGCCCAGTCCAAGGACAATCCGGTGTACTATGTTCAGTACGCCCACGCCCGGATTGCCAGCGTGTTCAAAACCGCCGTCGAACGGGGCCTCACGGCGCCCGAACCGGGCCAAGCCGACCTTTCGTTGTTGGTCCAGGATGAAGAATTCCTGCTGATGAAAGAGCTGGCCGCGTACCCCATGGTGGTGGAAGGCGCGGCCGAAGCCCTGGAACCTCATCGGCTGACGCATTACCTGACCGACCTGGCCAAAATCTTCCATCCCTACTACAACCGGCACCGGTTCGTGAGCGATGATTTGGCCTTGAGCCGGGCTCGGTTGTTCCTGGCCCGGGCCGTCCGGCAAGTGGTGGCCAACGGGTTGGGGTTGTTGGGCGTTAGCGCCCCGGAAACCATGTAGGCCCAGGAAGCCGGGGGAACGAGGAACCATGCCGAGGCTCAAAGGCGAGCCCCCAAACGGCGAAGGGCGGTATTCGGTCGGGCTGGATGCGTCCGGCGGCTGCCGGAGCCCCCGCCTGAAAAACGGGTTGGCCAACGGCGCCAATGGCGATTTTTCCGGCGCCCGGCCCAACCGGAAGGTGGAACAGCCTCGCTCCCAGCCCCGGTCTCAGCCTCGGTCCCAATCCATGTCCGGCCCGGCCGAATCATCGGGCGCGGTGGTCATGAGCCGGGTGGCGGCCGTATACTGGATTTTCGGCGTGCTGTTCCTGTTGGTGTGGGCCTTTGGCCTGGGAGTGGTGGTCGGCCGAGGGTCCATATTCGAATGGAAAGCCCTCCAGGCCCTGGAAACCCGCCTGTTGGGCCAGCCTCTTCCCTCCACCGCGCCGGCGGTGGAATACGGCCAGGGGGAACAACTCCCGCCGGCTCCGCTGGAAGCGTCCTCGGACGCCCCCCAGGACTCCGATAAAAAGCCCGAACTGACCTTTTACGATTCCTTCGCCCAGGTCAAACCGCCCATCGAGCCCAAACCCAACCTGAAGGACACGGAACCCGAAACCAAAACCACCAAAAAGACGACCGATACCAAAAAAGCGGCCGACGCCGCCAAGGATGCCAATAAAAAGGTCCCGGACGCCGGAACCAAATCCGCCGCCGGACCGGACGGCTCCACACCGCATAAGGCCGTGGACCCGGACCGGACCAAAGCGCCGCCGCCCTCGCGAAAACCCGGCGAAAACTTCACCATTCAGGTGGCCGCCGCCAAAACCACGGACGAAGCCGAAAAAACAGTGAAAAAGCTAAGGAAGGATGGGTTCGACGCCTACTATTATGAGGTCGAGGTCGAGGATCGGCGGTATTTTCGCATCCGCGTGGGCCGGTTCGCCAAGCGCGAGGAAGCCTTGGCGGTTTTGAAAAAAATGGAAAAAAGCGGGCAAAAAGGCTTGTTCATTTCCAGTTTGACGGATTGACGAGGCCGCCGGTCATGACTCCTTCGCCTTTCCCCCCAGATCCATCCCGGCCCCCGGATTCAAGGCCTCGCCGGTGGACGTTGAAAACCCTCTTGACCTGGCTTTTCCTGGCCGGCTTGGTCCTGGCCGTCCTAATGCTCCGGACCTGCCTGAGCCCGGGACGCTCCGGCGGGTGATTTTCGTATCATTCCATGCGGAACCTGGGGCATAAAAGAGAATATTTTTGGTTCTTCGCTGTTAGGTGTGGGTAACTGGGGACCGGGGGAAGATCAGAAGTGAAAGAAAAAGAAACTCGTTTTCGGCTGCATCAATAGCAAGTTGATATAATTAAGTATTTTATGGGTATGGCCTAGCGGCCACCCTTTTTTCTCTTTCACTTCTACCATTCGCCCACTCGAAACAGCGAAGAGGCAGGTGATGAAAGAGGACCTGGCGGGGGGCAAGCTGCCATCGGGGGATTTTGGCGGGAACGCGGCCTGGTGGTGGATCATGATTCTGGCCTTCAACCTCAATTCGATCATGAAACGCCAGGTCCTGGGAAAGGAGTGGGCGTGCAAAAGGATGAAGGCGATCCGTTTCCATGTGATCCGGCTGGC